>JAEOUJ010000136.1 GCA_016839405.1 Candidatus Gerdarchaeota archaeon
ACACAACCTGATGGAATATTAATACCCAAAACTGAGGCATTAGAAGATTTGGAGTTAGTTATTAAAGAAATTAAGAGAATAGAAAAAGAACACAATCTTCCTGGTAATAAGATTAAATTAATGCCTATTATCGAATCAGCTCTTGGTGTTTTAAATATTGAACAAATTGCTAAAGGACCGCAAGTAGTTGCTATAGGATTAGGTGGAGAAGATTTGTTTGCAGATATAGGAGCTAAACGAACAAAAGAGAATATAACATTGGATTATATTAAATCTAAAATTATCTTAGCATGTGCTGCTAATAAAATACAAGCAATAGATACTATATTTACAAATATTAATGATCCAGATGGTCTATATCATGAAACATTAAAAGCACTTGAAATGGGATTTCAAGGTAAGAGTGTCATTCATCCTTCACAAATTGAACCTGTTCATGAAGCTTTTACACCTTCTGATGAAGAAATAGAAAAAGCTGAGAGAATTATCAAGGCTTATAATGAATCTATCAAACAAAAATTAGGTGCTATCTCAATTGATGGTAGAATGATAGATTTACCAATTGTAATTCAAGCTGAAAAAATATTACTAAGATCCAAGTTGGATCAAAAGGACAAATGAATTTTCTAAGGCGATACAATATGAAATTTGTAAAGAATAAAATTAATCGTAAAATTCCAGAAGAGATATATGGTCAGAAATTAATTCCATTTACTGGTTCAAATAAAGGACCATATAAAGATCATAAGTATGCAACTAAAATCAGGGTGGTAACGCCAAGTGAAAATAAAGTAATTACATCATTAAAAGAAGCAATTAAAAAAGGAGAATTAGGAGATGGAGGAACAATATCATTTCATCATCATTTTCGAAATGGTGATTATCTGTTAAATATGGTGTGTCATGAAATTGCTGCTATGGGATTGAAAGATATTAGGTTGGTTCCTTCATCAATTCAAGGCGTTCATAAAGAAATTTTACCATATCTTGAGAAAGGAATTATTACAGAAATTAATTGTGGATGTTCAGGTATAATCGCAGATGCAATTTCCAGAGGAAAAATGGATGGTTTATTGACAATTAGATCACATGGAGGAAGAGCAAGGTCAATTGAAAATGGAGATGTTAAAATTGATATCGCTTTTATAGGAGCACCAACATCAGACATTTATGGGAACATAAATGGTGTTCATGGTCAATACGCTTGTGGTTCTTTAGGTTATGCTTTTCCAGATGCTCAATTTGCAAACTATGTTGTTGCAGTTACAAACGAACTAGTGCCATTTCCAAATAATCCTATTAGTATTAGTCAAGATCATGTTGATACTGTAGTAAAATTAGATAAGCCAATTGGAAATCCAGAGGGAATTGTATCAACAACTTTACGTGTTACACGAGATCCAAAAAATCTTAAAATTGCTCGAGAATGCATTGAAATTATTAAAGCTTCTGGATTATTACAAGAAGGATTTTCATATCAAACTGGTGCTGGAGGAACTGCTTTAGCAGCAACATATTTTCTTAGAGATTATATGAATAGTAAAAAAATTAAAGGCTCATTTGGAATGGGAGGAGCAACAGAAGCACTAGTAAAAATGTTAGAAGATGGATTATTTAAAGCAATATTGGATGTTCAAACATTCGATTCATATGCAGTTAATTCACTATTAAATAATCCAAAACATATTGAAATAGGTGCTAGTCAATATGCAAATCCTCAAAGTTCAGGTTGTGCAGTCAATTTATTAGATACAATTATTCTTGGTGGAACAGAAGTAGACCTTAATTTTAATGTAAATACATCCACTGAATCAGATGGTCGTATACAATGGGGTATGGGTGGTCACCAAGATACTTCTGCAGGTGCTAAATTAGCAATTATAGCTGTTCCATTACTAAGAGGAAGGATACCTATAATTGTAGATGATGTAATCTCAGTTAATACCCCTGGTGAAAATATTGATGTTGTTGTTACTGAACATGGTATCGCAATAAATCCTGAATCAATATATTTTGATGTATTAGCGAAAATAAATTACTTAAATATTAAAACAATTGATGAACTCAAAAAAATTGCTGAAAAATTAATTGGTGGCAAACCAATGAAACCAAAAACTACTGATAGAATTATCGCTATAATCGAATACCGAGATGGTTCAGCTTTAGATGTTATTTATGAAATTAAAGATTAGCTAAGAAAAAACAATATAGTACAAACGAACATGTTTATATTAGTAAAAATCTGTAATTACTGTGTAATTAAAACAAAAGGGGAACTAAATACATTTGTCTTTTATAACTGATAGAAAAAAACAATTGATGGTTATCCTAATAATTGCATCTGTACTAATTCCAGTTTATATAGCTTATATTGCTTTTGCCTACCCACCAATTTCAGTTTCAATTTTCTCAATTGTATATTCGTCATTTGTAATTTCAATATGGTTTTTAATTTATTTTGATTTCTTTAAGAAAAAGCCAACATTTAATGGAACAACTACTAATGGCAATATGATATCTAAACAACAATAAATTTATAACGTAGTGCTAAAACACTCTTTTCTCTTTTTTCATAAAAATTGAACATAATACAAACATTAAAAACATTAAAATTTCGTTTAAGGTTTATTCCAAATTGAAATTAATGTGGTGAAGATAATTTCACAAATTAATTTAGATCCAAATAAAAATGAAGAAGATTTGTCTAAATTACAGATAGAAATTCGCAAAATTCCAGATTCTCATTTGAAATGGTTATTGCAACAAATATTCTACAAACCAGGTATTGTTATAGCAGTTATATTTGGATCTTTATTATCTATAGGTTTGAATATGTCTCGACCATTCTTTACTGGTCGTTTATTTGATAGAATGTGGGAACTCATAGGTGGAGAAACAGATTTTTTGTATTTCATGCTCTTTAATAGGTTTAGAGTTGATTATTATGTTGTGTTTTATATATTCATTATACTAATTACTGGATTATCTGCATTTGTTATTAATTTAGTTGTTGGGATTTTAAATGAATATGTGGCTCAAATGACTGAAAAGCGTATTCGTGAAAATTTCTATGCTTCAGTTCAAAGTAAATCAATGGCATTTCATGATACTGCAAAGGTAGGTGAATTGATGTCCCAAGCAACTTTTGATGTTAGAATAATTAATGCTACTGTATCACCTGGATTGAGAATGATAACTAGTGCAGTTATAACTACATTTGTTGCTTTAGGCATGATAACTTATTATGAATGGCGTGCAACTTTAATCGTTATAGCTATTATACCATTTTATCTCTGGACTGTTATAAGATATTCAAGAAAATTATCTCCATTAACTGAACAAGTACAAGAACAATTCGGGATCTGTAATTCACAATTACAAGAAAATGTATCAGGTATACGTGTTGTTAGAGCTTTTACAGGTGAAAAATATGAAATTAAGAAATTTGGTAAAAAAGTGGATAGGCTTCGTGATGATATTATAGACCGAGGTGCTCAACAAGCAAAATATTTCCCACCACTTTTACTTTCACTAACTATTACAATAGTTCTTGGTTTTAGTGTTTATCAAATATTACAAGGAAATATTTCAGGGGGAGATGCAATTACAATTAATGGAGCTTTAATACTACTATATGATCCAACATACCAAATTTCATGGGTTTTATATCTAACACAAATGGGATTAGCTGGATCTAAAAGAATTCTTGGCACAATGAAAGAAGAGTCAATTATAATAGAAAAACAAAATGCATACAAAATAGAAAACGTTGAAGGAAGAATTGAATACAGAAATGTTTCTTTTAGTTACCAAAAATTAAGAGAGAAAAAGGGACTTCTGCAAGAGAACATAGGAACTGAAACTGATAATAAAACGTTAATTAGAGAAACATTAAAGGATATCACATTTACTGTAGAACCAGGGGATGTTGTTGCGATTCTTGGTCCAACAGGTTGTGGAAAATCTACAATTACCAAATTACTTGCAAGAATGTATGATGTAGATTCAGGTGAAATACTAATTGATGATCATAACATCCAAGATTTAACAATTGAATCATTAAGGAAAAATATTGGAGTAATTGAACAAGATATATTTCTATTTTCAACAACAATAAAGGAAAACATTGGCTATGGAGTTGAGAGAGAAGTTTCAGATGAAGAAATAATAGAATATGCAAAAGCAGCACAAGCACATGATTTCATAATGTCATTTGATGAAGGATATGAAACAAAAGTTGGTGAAAGAGGTGTCACTCTCTCAGGTGGACAAAAGCAAAGAATAGCGATTGCACGTGCTTTCTTAGCAAATCCGAAAATCCTAATTTTAGATGACTCTGCATCAGCTATAGATGCACAAACTGAAGAAAAAATACAATTAGCTATGGATAAATTATTAGAAAATCGAACTGTTTTCATAATAACTCATCGACTTGCAACTATAAAACGAGCAAATAAAATCATTGTAATGAGAAAAGGTCAGATTGTAGCTCAAGGACATCACGAACAGCTTCTACGTGTTAGTGAAGATTACCGAAGAGTTTTTGGAAGGCATTTAGATTTACCACCAATTGAAAGTGAAGCAGTTGGTGGAGTAATAGGAGGATCAAAATAATGTCTTGGTTTGGGGTAGGAAGAAGTGAAGAAGAGGATGAACGAAAGTTCACTGATAGAGAATTAACCTCAAAGATGCTTGAATATGTTGCACCTTATAAGGGGGCAATAATATTTACAACAATTATTATAGTCTTAAATACTGTATTGGCTTTAGCTCCACCTTACATTATTGGTTATCTTCTTTCAATTGCAGAAGAGCCTATAATTGATAGACTCTTTGCAACCATCTTTGGATTAGTTTTTACTAATTTAATTTTAAATGGTCTTAATTGGTTTTTAGGAGAATATCTTGTACGAGTCATTACGATAAAAACTATAACAAAAAGCACTAGAAATATAAGAATGGATATGTTTAACAAATTACAAGAACATGATTTCAAATTCTTTGATAGGCATATAACTGGAAAAATAATGTCTCGAGTAATGAATGATGCTGATACATTACGTGATACAATGTTCTTTGTTACACAATTAATAGGAAATGGATTATTAGTAATAGGTTCTGCAGGATTATTATTTTCAATTAATTGGAAACTAGCTTTAATATCTCTTTCATTAACACCTGTCTTGTTTCTTATTATGTACATCTATAGAAAAATAGTAAGAAATACAATGCTAAATTGGCGAAAAACTGTAGCAACAGTTAATGCAGCAATGGGTGAGAGTATATCCGGTATATCAGTTAGTAAATCATTCTCTAGAGAACAACAAAATTTGAAGGATTTCAAGAAGGTAAATTTTGATAATTTTAAAGCTTCATTCAAGCGAGCTCTTACGTTTGCCACTCTTTGGCCAATTATAGCATTAATGCAAACTTTAGTTTTAGTTGTACTTTATTTGTATGGACAACATTTAATCATTTTTGGAAATGAAATGGACCCGGGAATTCTTTATGCATTCACCCTTTATCTATGGAGATTCTTTTTCCCATTAACACAAGTAGCTAATTTCTATTCACAATATCAAGCAGGACTAGCAGCAATGGAAAGAATATTCGGTTTAATGGAAGTAGAATCTGAAGTGAAACAAGCCAAAAATCCAATAATATTATCAAATTTTAAAGGTGAAATTGAATTTGTTGATATGGATTTCTGGTATAATAAGAATGAACCTGTTTTCAATAAATTTTCTCTAAAAATAAATGCTGGTGAGAAAATAGCGCTAGTAGGACATACAGGAGCAGGAAAAACAACTTTAGCATCATTAATTTCACGTTTTTATGAAATTAAAGGTGGTAAAATCCTTATTGATGGCGTTGATATCCGTGATTTAGAAGTTGATTGGTATCGAAAGCAAGTTGCACTTGTTTTGCAAGATAGTTTCCTCTTTTCTGGATCAGTTAAAGAAAATATAAAATATGGTCGAATTTGGGACAATCCAACGGATGAAGAAATTGAATTAGCTGCTAGAGCGGTTCAAGCAACAGAATTTATTGAAGACTTTCCAGATGGTTTTGAAACAGATGTTCTTGAGCGAGGTAAGAGATTATCAACTGGTCAAAGACAATTAGTCACATTTGCACGTGCATTATTAGCTGACCCTAAAATCCTTATTCTTGATGAAGCTACTGCAAGTGTTGATGCTTATACAGAAGCTATGATTCAAGATGCACTCGAGATAATTATGAAGGATCGGACTTCAATTGTTATCGCTCATCGACTTTCAACTATTAAAAATGCTGATAAAATAATTATGATTGAAAATGGTAAAATTGTTGAAATGGGAAACCATGATGAATTACTAGAGAAGAAAGGAAAATATGCTGAATTATATGAAACTTATTTCAAGCATCAATCTTTGATGTAATTTTTTTCTTTATAATTTCATTTTCCTGAAAATTACTATTATCATTATAGTTGTTAGGAAAATTGTACCAATAAAGGTCCAAAATGGCCATGAAGTGAGAATGTCACGTCCTTTTTCTGCAAATTCAACAAAATTAACTCCCCCAAATGATGCTATTAAATTTGGAATAGTAATTACTGCTGTTAATACAGCAATTAATCTCATTGTATCATTTATTTTATTTGAAGCTGACGAAAGATAAATATCAACTATGCTGCTAACACGATCTCGATATGTTGAGCAAAGATCATTTGCTTCCAAAATATGGTCATATATATCACTAAAATATGTTTGAGCAGATTTGCTAATTAATGGAATATCATCAACAGCTAATTGTCTAATGACAACTCTTTGGGGGCGAATTGCTTTTAGGATTATTAATAAACTTGTTCTCAAATCAAATGTTTTATCTAATATTTCTGTTTCTGGTTTATGAACTACAATCTCTTCAATTTCTTCAATGATATCTTCAATATCTTCAAGTAAATCAAGATACCCATCAATAAATGAATCTACGATAACATATGATAGAAAGGCTGATTTATGATTTAAAATTCGTGTATTTTTTAGAAGTATTTTATTGTGAACTGATTTTAAGCTTATACCACCCCTTTTTTCTCGTACTGTAATGATATAGTTGTTTCCTAAATAGAAAGCTAATTGATATGTTTCTAATTCCTCTTGATCAGGTAATTTTCTCACTCCAGCTAAAATAACAAAAATATAATCTTGATAAACCTCTAATTTTGGTCTTTGATTGGCTTCTAAGCAATCTTCTATGGTTAAAGCGTGGAAATTAAAGGTATTTTGTAAATTGTTTAATTCCTCTACTGTCGGTTCTATTATATCAATCCATATTGTTCCTAAATTTTCATTTAGTGCATTTTCGATATCTGGTTCATGAAGCTGCGAATCTTCTTGTGAAAATGATAATATTCTTTTAATCATTACAATACACCTCCTTATCTTCCACCAACCATCTAAATTATAATTTTCATTTTTTTTGTTGAATTATCTCAAAAAGATTTCCATCGGGATCTTCTAATAGGAATGATATGAAATTCTCTTGTGCAAAGATTTGAGTCTCATCTGGACAGATTCCATCTTCTTTACATTTCTTTAACATCCCAGCAATATCATCTACTTCTATTGCCAAAACTCCTCCTTTTCTAATAGGAGAACCATCTTTTAATGGTTCAGGATAAAGATAGTATGCAGTATTTGGTCCACCTTCTGGGTAAGTAAAGATAATTAATGTATTAGATTCTACAATAGTATTCAATCCTAAATTTTCCATGAATTCTTTTGTTTTTTGCAAATTGCTTGAATGTAACCAAGTTGATACTATTTTTTTGAATTTCATATTTATTCCTCCATGAGTATAATTAGATAATTTGTTTTTAAATTTAAAATTGTTACTAACTCTCTTTATGTAAATAAATTATTACTTAAAATCTATTTCTAGTTTCAGATGAATTTATTAAGATGAAATGTAAAATCATTATAATTTAAATTAAATAATTTATACGTGTGATTTATAATGTGTGATAGTTTGGTTGCTTTAGGAAATTCAACTAAAAATGGTAATGTTATATTTGCTAAAAATAGTGATAGGCAACCTGATGAACCAGCTGAAATTTTACATATTCCTAGAAAAAAATTCCCAAAAGGATCAGAAGTCAAAACAACCTATATTGAAATACCTCAAATTAGGGAAACTTATGAAATACTTCTTTGTAAACCAATATGGATTTGGGGGGCAGAAATGGGAACAAATGAATTTGGATTAACCATAGCAAATGAAGCTGTTTTTACAAAAGAAAAATATCATAAAAAAGGTCGACTCATCGGAATGGATTTAGTTAGATTAGCGCTTGAAAGAGCAAAAACAGCTTCTGAAGCATTAGAAATAATAATTGATTTATTGGAAATATATGGTCAAGGTGGAGATTGTGGTTATAGAAAGAAAGAATATTATCATAATGTTTTTTTAATAGCAGATAAAAAATCTGCATGGATTTTAGAAACAGCTAATAAATATTGGATAGCCGAGCAGGTTAAAGATATAGGAACAGTATCTAATACAATAACAATTAGAGGAAAAGGTGATTTAAGGCATCCAGAATTAATCGAACATGCAGTTGAAAAAGGTTGGTGTAAAGATCCAGATAAATTTGATTTTTATAATCATTATAGAGATAAATATAAAATCGAACAAATTTTTGCATTTGGAATGAGTAGATGTAATTATTCAGCTCATTTACTTCGAGAAAATAAGGGAAATATAGATCAAATGCTGATGATGAATGTTTTGAGAAGCCATAGACCAATTAAGCAAGATTGGGTGCCAGTAAAAGATTCATCTTTTCATTCAATATGTATACATGCTAGAAATATTTTTACCCCTTCTCAAACCACAATTTCAATGGTTTCTGAATTATCTGAAAAAATTCAAACACATTGGATTACGGGAACATCTGCTCCATGTACATCAATTTTTAAACCATTTTTTATGCCTTCTAATCCAATAGATGAATTAAAGAAACCAAAGAGAATCTTTTCTGAGGAAAATCTTTGGTGGAAACATGAATTGTTACATAGATTAGTTTTACAAGATTATATGAATCGATTAAATGCTTATAGATTTGAAAGAGATGAATTAGAAAATCAATTCATTAAAAATACAGAAGAATTGCTAATTAAAATTAACCAGCAAATTGAATTGCAAGAGG
>JAEOUJ010000137.1 GCA_016839405.1 Candidatus Gerdarchaeota archaeon
CATATAATGAATTTATATCAATTATACGCAATGATGAATCATATTTATTCTAATATATTCTCCGATCAAATTAAATTATTTCAGAAATATCTACCATTTGATGATGTAAATGTTAAAAATAAAGATATTAATTTCAAAATAAAAGATAAAGAAATAGAAATGCCTTATTTTTCTTCAATAATCATTGGTGAGAAGCAAGCAACATTTCTTAGAACAAAACTAAAAGAAATGATGATCGAATTTAATAATGAATTTAGTGATTTAACTGAAAATCTAAAAATTACAGATTTTAAAACTAAATATCTAGTGAAATTATTAGTTTTTCCATTCTATGACGAAAATGACCTAGTTAAATAGAAATAATAGCGATACCTCAAAAGACACTTAATTTGTTCCTAAGCTTCTGAAATAAATAGGGAATAATATCCTTCCTAGAAGGATTTTAAATGGTTTCATTATTTTTCTTTTTGCATAGAAAGGATTATCCCAAATGAGCAAAACTCCATAATTTAAACTATCTGGATCCTCAAAATAATTTGGTAATATTTTTTCAATTTTAAGACCAGCTCTTTTATAAAACCGTACTTCAGGATCTAATGGTTCGCCATTTTCATTTTTTGCCTTCAAATACTCTTCAGGAGTCATTTTATCCGCATAATCTTTATACTTTGGCAATCTTCCACCCAGAATACCTCTTTTAAGATTCTTTGAAATCGCCTGTCTACCCACTTCAACAAGTAATCTAGTTCCTGTACCTCTCGGAGCGTTAGGGGAAGCAGTTAAATCAACACCAAAAATTGTATCACCATCTTTTTTATGTGAATTCTTTATCATACCATTATCTGTTGCTTCCTTCCATGAAGTTATTGGGTTATTCAAATCATAATAAATTAATTCAAAAGCAACTACTCCAATAATTTTACCCTGGTAAACTGCAACATATACCCCTTCAGGATATGTTTCTATCCTTGATCGAAACATCTTTTCAGTTGCTTCAGTTCCTTCAGGCCAAGCTTCCTTTTCTACTCGTATAATCTCTGGCAAATCCTTTAATTTTGCTTTTCGTATTTTGATTTTCTTTGCCATAGAATATCTCCAAGTAACCTAAAAATATACACTCTACCCTTTTCAACTTTTTATATTTTTTGAGAAAATAATAGCTAAAATAAACGTTTGAATCAATCAAAGCTAAATATTATATTCAATTTGATTTTTTCGTACTATAAATTAAAGAAAAAATATTCATAAAGCGTACAATTTAAAATATTAATAGGCGCATTGAATTTGGTTACATTTGGTGACATCCTTCCTTGGATATTGCTATTTCTTATAATATTAGCAGTAATTTTCAGAAGAATTGGTAAACTTGAAGTGCCAGCATGGACAGCTTTCATTATAGCAGCAATAATTCTTGCATTAACCCAACCAAATGGATTTGACCGAGCAGTTATGGTTTTAGGTAATCAAGCTGAAGTATTCATTTTTCTATTTGGAATGTTTGTTATAGTAACAGCATTAGAGATGAGTGGTACATTGCAAAAAGGTGCTAAACTGCTTTTGGATAGAGCAAAAAATGGTCAAGCAATGTTATTATGGATTTTATTTGGTTTTGGCTTATCAGCGTCTTTTTTGGTTAATGATACAGTAGCAATAATAGCCCCAATTCTTTTAATTACATTTTCTAAACAAGTTTGTTGTGAATCAAAACCCCTTATTGTAACAGTTGCATTAGCATTAACTTTTGGTTCAGCTCTTCTTCCGACAGGCAATCCACAAAACTTTATTTTAGCTCAAGCAGGTAATGTAAAATTTCTTAATTTCTTTTTATGGGCTTTGGGACCAGCAATAATTAGTTTATTTGGGTGTTATGTATTAATTAGATTATTTTATCGAAAAGATTACTGTAAACAACCATATACTGAAATACCTTTTATTCTTGATAAACATGAATACGAAAAATTAACTATTCCAGCATTAGTTTCTTTAGGATTAATATTCATTGGGATGATTATAACAACTTTTGTGCAGTTTCCTATGGCTTACATTATTTTAATTGTAAGTGGTGTATTTCTTTTTATTAGAAATGAAAGAGGAGAAATATTAGCAAGACTTGATTGGGGCATTCTATTATTTTTTGGAGGAATGTTCATTGTTATAGATGTTATCACTAACTCATTAATCTTTCAAAATTTATTGTCTCCATTACTAGCAAATTTAAATGCTAATATGTCAACGTTCTGCATATTTGTAATAATTATATTCATTGCATGTCAGTTATTTTCTAATGTACCTGTTGCAATTATAATAGCAAATGTTCTACCAGGAACTGTTTTAGATAAGCCCCTCTTTTGGATGACAGCTGCTTTAACAACAACGTTTGCAGGAGCAACAACAGTATTTGGAGCTGCAAGTAATATAATAGTACTAGAAACAACAAATAAACGAGGAGTTAAAATAAGTTGGTGGGAATTTACCAAAATTGGTTTTCCAATCTCAATTGTATCATTAACAGGGATTTTTATTTTGGGAATAAGTTATCTTGCTATAACATCTTGATTAGTTTTAATTTTCTTTGTTTTCAATTACAAAACCTGGCTGTTTTTGCTCAGAAGCATCAACAGAACCATCATCATAAATAGTCCAACCAGCAGATGTATTTAGACTTTTAATTGATTCCATAAATTGATCTACTAATTTTGTATATTTTTCTTGTTCAGCAGTTTGATGATAAATAATTGTTATATCTTCTTTTAAATTAGAACGTGTGCTTCTAATACGACCCATAGCTTGCTCTCTCGCTTCTATAGAAAGTGTAGTTCCAAAATGAATACATCGATCTGCTTCAGGTAAATCAGTGCCTTTTCGAATGAGTTTTTCACTAGCAAAAAGAACTTTTACTTCACCACTTTTGAAGCGTTTTAGCTGCATGTTTTGAGACTCACCACTCATTCTACCATGAACAAAAAGATTGGGTATTCCTTCTCTTTCAAGTAAAGCTGAAAGGTGTTTTGTCATTTCAACAAAACGTAGGAAAATTATTACTGAATTATTTTCTTCTTGAACTAGTTTCTTTACTACCTGAATTAATCGAAGATCTTTTGGAGAAATTTTAGAGTCTTTTCCTTCTTTTACAGCCATTTCAATTAATTCTAAAACTTCTAGCCATTCACTTGCATTCTTTAACAAAGAGTTTTTTACTTCTCTAACAAAATTGGCAAATTTCGCAAAAGTATGTTCGAAAAGGAATTGTCTTGCTACAATAAGATCAAGATAAGCACCAGCATTTATTATCAAATTTTTGAAGAAAGCTTCAGAACCTTGTTCGAAACTTGTATCTTCATAGGATCGTTTCATAACTTCATTAGCAAATAAAAGGGTTCTATTTGATGGAAGCTGTTGACCTCCTGAAATTCGATAATAGCCACTCATAAGCACTTTTTCTGTTTGTGATCGTAAAACCATAAGTAATTGATCCATTTCCTTGCGCATATCATCGAAAACATAAAATCTTTTTAGTTTAATAGCTGGAGCGTGCTCTTTGAAATCAGTACCTTCAGGATAAATAAATTCTATATTCTCTTTTCCACCAAACATATTTTCTATAAATTGAAGTTTTCCTCGCTGTAAAATAGAAGCAGTTAAACCAAGAAATTGACTAGTTTTTTTGCTAATAAACGATCAATTAAAGGACCAAATCTTTTATCCATTCTAAATCCTCCGCCTTTAATTGTTTGAGCAGTAACATCAAGAACTTCATCCATAACTACGAAATCAATTTTATCAAAATCCTCAGGTAAAACTCTTCTTTGTGATGGAGTGCGAGCAAATAAAGAGTTTATAAGCAATTCTGGTGTAGCAAAAATAAATCGTGAAATAGCAAAATGCTTTTGAATTATTTTTGGAGGAAGACTTTGACCTTCAGGCAATAAAAATGAGCTGCCATAATTTGATAAATCTGCTTGACAAACATCATGCAATTGATGTTTTAATTTTCTATCTGGTGATAGAAAGAGAACCTTACTTTCTGAAGGAATTTTTTCTTTTTTTAGCAGCTCAGCAACTACCATAACAGCAACATTAGTTTTTCCCATACCCGTTGGTAAAAGAAGTACAGTTGATCTTTTTTTATCCTCCAGTAAGCTTTTCAAAATTTTTTCGGCTGCATCTATTTGATAATCACGAGGGGTAAATGACAATTCATCTAAACATTCTAGAGGCATTAATAGCACACTCACAAAGTTCACATTTTTTCTTCATTAAATATTTATTAATAATGACTAATGATTGTTTTTTAAATTTGATTAGCAAAAGTACTCATATTACAATTTTTGCATAGTTACAACTCTTGATAAAGTAATTCATTACGATGCAAAATTAATATTATTGATAGCTATTATTGGAGTAGTGAATGTAACATATCCATATCGAAGCGCAAATAATTCCTTGCTTAAAGCTATTATTTCTTCTAAACAGTTGTAAATGTTGCCAGTAGCAGTAATTTCTTTCAAAATATTTTGCTTTTCTCCGTTCTTAATTAAATGACTGCCTTTTAAAACTGCAGAAAAATCACCAGAAACATAATCTGGTGAAGTACTTACTCTTTTGACATAAATCCCCTTATCAATTTCTGAAATGAGATTATCAATTGTTTTATTTCCAGCTAATATTGATAGGTTTGTAGCAGCGATTTGTGGAATGCTTCTAAAATCACCGCTAGCATGTCCAGTTGATTGAATATTTTCCTTATTAGCTGTTAGAGAATTATAGAGAATGCCAGTAAAGATGCCCTTATCAATAATTTTCAATTCTTTATGAGGTAAACCCTCTCGATCAAAAGAGCTGCTTGATGAGCTATTTCTTAGAGAACCATTATCAATTATTGAAAAATCATTGATAGCTATTTTATCACCTAATTTATCTTGAAGATAGCTCCCACCTTGCTGTATAGGATATGCTGATGCTGAATCAATTACAATAGATAATAAATCAAAAGCAGCATCAGGAGATAAAATCATAGTTCCAACAAAGGAATCAATTTTTTTAGCGTTTAAATTGCCTAAGACTTTTTTACTAAATTTGTTAACACTTGATTCCATATCAATATCTTTAGCTTTTGTTACACTATCAGAAACAATATCCCAAGAACCGATATCATTACCATCAATAGCCATGCCAGCTATATCCCAACTATAATTTGATTTAGTTTCAGAATTTTCAATTCCATTAGAATTAATAATAGCAGTTTCCAATTTTGTTGCACGGAATTCAGCACTTTCAATATTAATCCTTGAATCAATATCATTAATTCGTGAAAGGCAATTATCACCTATAGAAATTAAGTCATCCATAGTAAAAGAATCAAATGAGGTATCAAATAAATCGAGTATTTCTTTGGTGATTTGTTTATTAGGAAGGTGATTATAAATTTCCTGAGGAGTCACTTTAGCAATGGCAATTGCTTCTTTAATTCCTTCAAGAATTTTAGATTTATTAAATGAATTAACACTTACAAACCCAAGAGATTTATTTCTTATGACTCTAACTCCCACACCCTCAAGTCTGCTAGTTATAGCAGATTTGAGAAAATTTGACTCAAGAAAAACCTTCTTTTCTGTTTTACGTTGAGCAAACAATTCTATTTCATCTACATCTAGTTTAAAGGCTTTATTCAAAATGGAATCTAATACTGTTAGTATTTTGTCATCCATTTAAATCACCATTTAAAAAAATGAAGAGGGTCTCATAAATTTATGAGACAAATTTTATCTGATCCATAATAATATATGGAACAAACCAGCTTTGAGTTCCTCGAAGAGCTTTTTGATCTTTACTTATGCTTGTTATTGTATTCATGTTGTTGAATATATTACCTACTGCAGTTATTTCTTTGAGAGTGTCGGTTATTTCGCCTTTCTTAATAAGTTGTGCACCTTTAAGAGAAGCAGAGAAATCACCAGAAATTGGATCTGGAGAAGCACTTATACGATTGACAATAATCCCATGATCGATTTCAGAAATTATTTTATCAGATGATTTTGTACCAGGTAATATTTCAAGATTGGTTACCCAAATAGTGGGTATATTTCTATAATTACCAGAAGCATGACCTGTGCTTGTTAAATTTTCTTTGTGAGCTGTAAATGAATCGTAAAGAACACCGGTAAAAACACCTTTGTCTATAATTTTGTATTTTTTATGAGGAACTCCTTCTCTATCAAAAGAAGCACTTGCTGATTCATTTGGTTTTGTACCATCATCAACTATTGTTAAATTATCAACAGCTATTTTATCACCAAGTTTATCTTGAAGAAAGCTTTGACCTGCCTGAATATTAGTTGAAATAGATGAATTAACTAACAACCAGAATAAATCAGTAACAGCTTCAGGAGTTAAAACTGCTATGCCCTCAAAAGCATCTGTCTTTTTAGCGCCTAAATTACGTATAACTTTAGTGGCAAAATCATTTGCAGTAGCTTCAACATTAATATCTTTAACTTTAACAACAGAATCATAACTATAATCAAAAGAGCCAATATCATCACCATCAACAGCCATACCAAAAAGCCTCCAATCAAAAAGAGATTTCTTCTCAGAAATATTAGTACCATTAGAATTAACAAGTGCATTTTCTTGTAAAGTGACATTAAATGTACCCGAATCAATAGTAATACGTTTGTCAATACCAAGTGAAGTTTCCATTAAATTATTACTTTGAGCAATTGTTTCATCCATTGTAAAAGATTCTATTGCTTCATCATATAAATCAGAGATTTTTTTTATTTTCTGTTTTGAAGGCAAATAATAGTAATTTTCAGGAGGAGTAATTTTAGCTATAGCTAAGGCTTCTTTCATTCCTTCTTCAATTCTTCCCTTTTTTAAAGAATTAACACTAGTAAAGCCAAGTGATTTGTTTTTTAGAATTCGAATTCCTACACCTTCATCTATACTTGCCACAGCAGATTTTAGGTTATTAGTTTCTAAATTAACTGTTTTAATACGAGAATTACGAGCAAAAAGTTCAATTTCATCAGCACCCATTTTTTGGGCTTTCTTAACTAAGGTATCTAATAGAGCTAATATGTCAGACATCTTATTTACCACCAATTTCTCCTGAAACTAAAGCTATTGCTCGAGTAGTTCCGCCACCGCCATCGACTTTAGCTGGTTGCCATTTGCCACAAGCGCCGTTACCCAGATCTAGTTTCCAATCATTTGCGACTCCATCAACAGATTCCAATACTTCAAATGCATTCCCCGTTAGTGTGACATTTTTCACTAATTTTCCTATTTTTCCTTTCACTATTTCATATGCTTCTAAAATTGCAAACATAAATTCTGCTGAACTATCAGCTTGCCCTCCTCCTGGTTCTACGCAAAGATAACCAAATTTCACATCTTCTATCAATTCTTCTTTTGTAAATTTACCTGGTTCTAAATAGGTATTTCTCATGCGTATTAATGGTTCATCATCATATTCCCATGCACGTTCACTTCCAGTTGGTTTTACACCAAAGTGATGTGCAGAAAATCTACTGTGTAGGTATGATTTCAAAATTCCTTTTTCAATTATTGTGGTTTTTTGGCTTTTTACTCCGGCATCATCAACTGCTAACCAACCAGCAGCATATTCTTGCTCACCGGTATCTATCATTGTTACATGTTCACTTGCTACTTTCTTACCAATTTTACCTTTTGCTGCGCTGCCAGCCATCACAAAATCACTTTCAACTGTGTGACCAATTGCTTCATGACAAATTATTCCTACAACTGGTGGCTCCATAATAACAGTTTGTTTACCACCTTTTGCTAATGGAGCATCAAGCATTTTAATTGCTGTTTTTACTGCTCGTTTTACCATTTCTTCTGGCGGGGATTTTTCAAATATTTCCCAACCACCTGTAAGTCCTATAGCGTCCATATAAGACATTATTTTTCCAGCATCAGAAGCAGTTGCTTGAATATAGAAATCTGGCCTGCTATCAAATAATTCTACTTCCGTTCCATCTGAATTCATAATTATCCGATGATTAGATGGTTCTCTTAGAAAAACTAACGAGCCTTTTATTTTTTCATCTGATTCTCTTATCATCCTATCAGCATTCATTACTAGTTTTACTCTTTCTTCTATGCTATGATTAGCTAAAGGATCCTTTCCTATTGATTTGAAAGTTCCAGTGACAGGTTTTATTGGTGCTAGTTCTATTTTCTCTTTCATCTTAGGAGCTAAATTTTTTGCTGCTGATACTGCATTTTTTAGCGTTTCTAATACTGCTTTGTTATTTAGCTCACTAGTACTAGCATATCCCCAAGCTCCATTAACAAGCACTCTTATGCCTATACCTGCAAAATCATCAATAATTGCTCTTTGAAGTCGTCCTTTTTCAGCTCGTACTTCAATTCGCTTTCTTTGATGATAACGTGCTTCCACATGAGCTCCATCTGGGCGTTTATCAATTGCTAATCTTACCAAATCTTTCATTGATTCTCAACTACTTTAAATTAAAATAAAATATTTCTAATAACAAAAAAACCTATTGAAAAGATTCATAAATTTATGGTTGGGAAATGTTATTCTTATATTTTTAAAGAAAAGAACTTTTTAGTTCGGATTCATTTTGTAATTTAGTGATTTTCTATGCCACATGTTGTTTTAACTGGAAATATTAATTCTGAAATGATTTTTGATCAACTTGAAGATTTATTCATAAAACTCCCAAAAGGTATTTTGAAAACTACTAACAAATATCTTGACATTAATAAACAAGCTATTTTAATTGAATCTTTAGCAATCGAACAAGGAAATAAAACAAGTTTCTTAACAATGATAAACAATCGTGAAGATGGGATTGTAATTCGAATTTATCCGGGATTTGATGATTTTGAAAAAACTTATGGGGTGAAGAAAATACTCGCTGAATTAGCTAAACAATTAATGAATAAAATACATGATATTAATGTTGGTAAAACTAATTTGCAGGAATTTTTAGATTAATTTTTTCTTTTTCTTGTTTACTTATACATAAATATTTGATTGTACAACAATTAATCATCATAATTATTCAATGGGTGTTATTTATTTGACAGAAGAAATCATAGCAGAAAAATATAGGTTGTTAAAGAGAAAAGATCTTGACAATTATTTTGATTTAATTGAAATTTGTTTTAAGAATTCAAATGAATTTAAAAGAACTGATTTGAAGAAATTTAGAAGAATCACTAAATTATTTTTTAATCCTATATTGAAATCACTATTAAAAATAGTTGGAGCTAAATTTTATTTTTATACAGCTGAAAAAGATGGAAAATTAATAGGTGCAACAACTCTTTCTTGTGTAAAAAATAGAGGACTTATTTCAGCTGTAATGACACATCCAGATTATCGTCGAAGAGGTATTGGTCAGAAGCTATTTACTATGGCAAGTAATAAAGCGTTAGAGCTAAATAAAGAATTTTTATGGTTAGATGTTGATGCACAAAATAATGCTGCAATAAAACTCTATGAAAAAGAAGGATTCAAAAGCTATTATCAGTATGGTATTTTCGATTACCATCTTGAAAAAACTTCTCCAAAAATTTCAGATAAAATCCAATTGAAAGAAATGCAAGAAATAAATTTAGATCATGTTAAAATTATTTTCAGCGATGCCTTTCCTAAGGAATATTGGGAGTATAAAAATCAAGAAAAAGAAGTTAAAAGATACAAACGCACAAAAAAGAAACGTCTTTTACCAAGATTATTTGGTAGTAAATCTAAATGTTTTGGAATTTTCTTAGAAGGACAAGATAATCCAAAAGGTTATCTAATTGCTTCATATGATAAATATAACAAAGCAATTGAAATAAAATCTCCAATTATACTTGAAAATGATGCTAATTATTTTAGTGAAATAATACCACACATACCTAGTTTATTACCATATGAGGAAGCTGAGAAATTAACATTAATATTTTCTAACCATAGGAAAGAATTAACCAAACATCTTATGAATATTGGATTCACACAATCCTATGAAATGAAAGAGATGTATAAGAGAATTCAATATCTAAATCATGAAACAAATTAATTTAGAATAAACTTAATAATAATTCTACATGTATTTTTAGAATAATTTAAGGATTTTATCTTAACAAATAAATAAGATTATTAGCTTTCTTTTTTTATAGCATTAGATTTGCTTATCAGAGGTAATTTTTTTGATTGAATTCAAAACTTATGATGAATCAATACTTGAAAAACAAATTGAATTAGTTCAAGATGTAATAAAAGATTGGGATTGGATTATCTGGTATCCAAATAAAGAATCCTTATTAGAAAGTTACTCTCAAGTAGGATTTACTCCCGATACACGTCATTACGCTTTTGACGGAGAAAATCTAGTTGGTTTTTTAAGTAGCACTATTGAAAGAGAAATCGAGGGTGTTCTTTTTGGGTCTATTCATATACCTTTCATAAGAAAAGATTACGAACATATCGAAACAGAATTAATGAAGAAAGCAATAGACTATTTAATATCAAAAGGAGCACAGGCTATCCGCTCATTTGCTATGCCAGGATGGGGCAATACAATTCAAATTCTTGAAAAACATGGCTTCAAAGAGAAAAAACTTCTAAGTTATGTAACAATGTTTCCAGTAAACATGCTTTTAAGTGATGATTATAAAAAACCAGATCATGTAGAAGAATTAGATCTACCAAGAGATAAACAGAAACTCATAAAATTAATTGTAAAAGAAAGTAAACAATCCAAAGATGTAATTGAAAGATATCTTGATGAATTGATTTTCAGTGATGCAATTGTAGCTAGTACAATTGTACACATAGATGATGCATCCTTCGGATACCTCGCTAAGGGATTACGATATCTTGACATGCCTGGAAGAATTTTTCTTAGTTTTGTGCCAGTAGTTAAGAAAGAAAACATGCACTTATTCAAAGATATCATCAAAGATGGTTTTGAATTCCTAGCTCAGAAAGCAAAAGAAGCAGAATATACCACTCTTTGGTATGAAGCAAGAGATATAGAAAATGTAGAACTATACAAAAAACTCGGATTAAAAATGGAACCAACATTTGGTTTTACATTAAGAATTTAGATTCATTTATTCTAAAATTCCAATACCTAATTCACTTTTGATCTAACCAAGTAAGCAATCTAACCCAATGTAAAGCTATTCGCATTATTTTATTACCATGCTCAAATATATGTTGAATGGTTTTAGAAACACTAAATTCAGCAGATGCTTCGCCCCGCTAAGTATCAGTTTTCTTTTCGTACTTTTTAAAAAGTTATAGAGCTTCTGTTACATCGATTTCTACTAACCAATCCATTGAGTATAATACAATACACGTTCCATATTTTCAATCGAAATTTTACGTGGTTTAGGTATATTTTCTACTGAATATGAACCTGATTTTTTCTTTAATTCAATATTTCCTGTATTTACTTATTTTGGAATAGTAAGCAATAGCTGTGATCATATCCATATCCAAATGAGCCTTTTACCCTCCAAGGCTCTGACCGACCATCTACTGTGTTACTCTCTCTAGACTCCCATATAATAACAATTTCCCCGACAAAGTGTAAGACATTGGAAATTGATTTTGCCACATCAAAAGCAAGAGTAGTTACCTCTGCATTTTCATTCTTCAAATTCGCAACATCAACAGCAATGTTGGCATTAGGTTTCATTACTTCTTTTAGTTGAGAATAGATTAGCTGGAAATCTTGAATATATTGTTCATAATTGCCTTTCTCTGTATATGCTGTAAACGGATTTTCTGAATTATTTTTTCCCATAAAAGGTGGAGAACCAAAACAAAAATCGCATTTTGGGAGATCATACTCGAGCAGTTTTAAAGCATCTCCATTGATTATGTTGTTTTTATTTTCTAGATTCTCCTTTATGTATTCATAGCGGTCTTTCACAAATTCAATTCCAAAAGGAACTCGACCCATTTCCTCAGCTACAAAAAGAGTTGTGCCTAAACCCGCAAAAATATCGAGAACTACATCTCCTTTCTTAGTGAAAATTTTGATGAAATATTCAACATAATTCTCCGGAAAGCGATTATCATCTTTTTGAAATTTCACAGGTATTTCCCGAAATTTCTTATTGGGTAAAACAACATAGGTTTTCATAGCTTGTAATAAATTACCCAATCAGTTAAAATAATTCTGCTAAAAAAGAAGAAAGAAAAATGGTGCTGGGGACGGGATTTGAACCCGCGAGTGCAGAGCACACTGGATTAGCAATCCAGCTCCCTACCATGCTAGGATACCCCAGCTTATAAGTTGGAAACTAATTTTGGTTTCCTCAAATTACTTTAAAAAAGATTACGGTTGAATTGTCATTTCCTATTTTTCTTATTCTCATTATGGAATTCTTTTAATCTCATTATATACTCTTATACCTTATGGAAGACAAATACATACATAATGCTCCAGAAGAATATCATTCTTTACTTACTACTTTTCGTGAGAAACAAAAATCAGTAGCTGATAAGATTGTTTTAGAGAATAGGATTAAATTAAATGAGATTCGTTTGGTTGCTGGATTTGATACAGCTTATGATGAAGATAACAATTTAGCTTGTTCTGGTGTAGTTGTAGTTGATTTTCGAACATTAGAAACAGTTGAAGAGCATATCTCTTATTTTACACCTGAAATTCCTTACATACCTAGTTTCTTACATTTTCGTGAATCTAAGGGTTATCATTCTGTTTATAAGAAAATTGATGAAAAACCAGATGTATCTATTTTTGATGGCAATGGCATTCTCCACCCATTTAAAACCGGTTTAGCAACACTCATGGGTTTTGAACTTGATATACCTACTATAGGAGTTGCTAAAAAATTATTTATGGGAAAATTTGATCCACCCTTAAAGAAAGGGGGCTATTCGAATATATTTTTTGAAAACGAAATACTTGGAGTAGCTTTTCAGTCACGAGATCCCCCCGCAAAACCAATTTTCGTTTCCCCAGGATATTATATCGATTTATCACTTTCTACTAACATAATTCGTGAATTTATTTTAAACCAAAAATATCAAATTAGATTACCTTTACCACTTTATCGTGTTGATCAATTGGTAAACGAAAATATCAGAAAAGAGTGATTTTTATTTTTAATTGAAAAATCATTTTATTTCTTTACATTATTTAGAAGAACATTTTAATCAAGGCAAAAAGTATTTTTAGATAATGCTAATTTTAATGGTGTGATATTTGACAAAAGAAAGATTAATTAAGAAAATTCTCACTAGTCGACTGACTTTGGAAGGAGCAGGAGTTAAGCTTAAAAGAGTTTTTGGATTTAACCAAGTTCCATTATTTGATCCATTTCTCTTGTTGGATCATTTTGGTTCAGATAATCCAGCAGATTATCTTAAAGGATTTCCTTGGCATCCTCATCGGGGTATTGAAACTATTACTTACATGAAAGAGGGTAAAGTAGAACATAAAGACAGTTTGGGGAACAGCGGTACTATTGAATCAGGGGATGTTCAATGGATGACAGCTGGAAGTGGTATTATACACCAAGAAATGCCAAAAGAATATGAGGGTAAGATGATGGGTTTCCAGTTATGGGCTAATTTACCAGCTA
>JAEOUJ010000138.1 GCA_016839405.1 Candidatus Gerdarchaeota archaeon
AATCTTTTAATGGGATTATTCTTGTTGCTTGATGTATTGCTCCTTTATCTTGGAAATCTCTAATCATGGCAATAGCTTCATTTTTTGAAATTTTCCGAGCTATACCTTGTCTAATTACATGTTCTGCACCTGGACCTATTGATATACATGTTTCCAATGGCAAATCAGTTCTACAGTGGTCTCCTATGAGCTCTTTTTCAAACCTACAAAAACAATGACCAACTGCAATAGTTTCATCGTCTTCTAATAGTTCAAAGATATTGTTAATGCTTTTAGTAGCAAATATTTTATTTACGTTATCTGGAAGAGATTTGTCTATTTTAATAGTAGCTGTATTTGGAGGATTTAATGATAGAACTTTAATGTGAGCACCAACATCTCGCATTGACTGATTGACTATTTCTGGATTACCAACTTTGTAGGCAGATTCGAATAACTCTTCAATTCTTTCCGCGAAAATTTTAGTTTCTTCTCTATGTTCTCCTCGCATAAGATATAGTTCAAACCAACCTGGAAAAATGGTCATTATATGATAAACATCATTACCATGTTCATCTTTAATAATTGCAACCTGACCCTTATAAACGAGAGATTCAAGATGCTTTTTAATATCCCCTTCTGGCAAATTTATTCTTTTAATTAAATCTTCATATGAATGATTTCCTTCTCCCATTTCTAATAAGAAATCAATTTCTTTTGGATTCATAGCTATATCAAATACATAATAAAGATCATCACTAAATTCCATGGGATGAATAGATGCTTCATTCATAATTTCAGCTAATTTAATGATTTTACTTTTTGGTGTTCTCCAAATCTTTTCTTTTGAATCAACAATTTTTTGTAATTCTTCATCTTGGTTAAGTGTTTTGACATTATTATTCATTATTGTCTCACCTTATATATACCAATCAAAAAGAAATAGTATCAAATTAAAGATTAAATTAATTTGAATAATTGAGTAAATAAATTCTTTATTTACATAGTTGTTATTCTTTTCTTATTGCTGGTAATTGTTTCTAATAGGTAGTAATTATGATTGGAAGTTTATGAAAATTGACAATTAAATATTTTTCTAATATATTTTATAAGATTATAACTATTTGATAGAGCCATCTTCATTAAATGTTGTTAGCTCCTTAAATTTCTTCTCAATCTCTAAAGAAGCTTTTTGAAAATTTTTGTAAGGAAAACCCCAAGGAACACCAAGATCATCTTCCCAATCATCATAAAGACCCATATGAACCTCTGGAATTAATTTAATATCTTCAAAATCTTTAAAATTAAAAATAAAAGGAAGTAGGAAAAAGGAAAATAAAAAATTATATACAAAGTATCTAAAAGAACTCGATTCTTTTGTAAATGCGCATTCAACAACTTATTTGAAGCAACTTTATAAAACAGCACAAGCTCTAATATTGAAAAAAAGTATACGCCCCAGAGATTGGTTTAAGGCAATAGATCTTTTAGTTGAAGCACGTAGTAAGAAATACATAAAACAAGGGCATGCAGAAATTGCACTCATTAATTTATGTGAATTGTTAATGAATGAATTTAGTATATCGGGGCATGAAGAAGTATTAAAGGAATTAGAACATTATGTTGAGGAGCTCTCAGAGCTAGCTAAGAAACAAAATATCTATCATCTTAGACTTGAAGCATATAACCCAGAAATAATGACTCATTGGATGAAAGCACAGAAATCAATGGTAGAGATAGATTTTCAGAAAGCAAAAAGCATTCTTGAAAATGCTCGAAAAATTGCTGATGAGGAGGGATTGTATACGTTAGCAGAAAAACTAACACTACAACAAGAACGGTTGCTTAGTCAAATATCACAGTGGGATGATTTCATCCGGAAATATTATGAATTCATCAAGGAATAAAAATTTCTTATAAAGAACATTATTTCTTGGAAAATCCCCCATGATGAAAAGCAACATAGCATTTAATTTTCAGATTTTCACAGAATTCATCTATTTCTTTTTCAATACTATCCCAAAGAGTAGGATTAATCCTAATTTCTTCATAATAATCTATTAAATCTGGAAATTGTTCTTCTATTAGGTTCATAATTCTTCTAATATTATGAGCTCTAAAATTTAGATTCTCAAACATAAAATCATCATTAAAGTGCTTAGATGCTTGAATGATTTCTTTCCAATCAGTGATTTTTGGAAAAATTGGAGAAATAAACACATAGGTTAGTATACCTTCTTTTGATATATTCTCTAAAGCTTTAAGTCTTAATTTTGGTCTTGATGCGAAAGGTTCGATTCTTTTAGCAAAATCAATATCTAAAGTGTTTAGTGATACTCCAACCCTGATATTTTCAAATTGTTTGAATAAATCTATATCTCGTTCAACAAGTCTTGATTTTGTTAAAATATCTATTTTGGCTTTTGCACCAACCAATTTTTCCAAAATGGTTCGAGTGTTTTTATACTTAACTTCAATTGGACAATATGGATCGGTTACTGAACTAAATAATAGAGTTTTATTATCATATTTTTCTGGTTTAATTGTTCCTAAATCAAATCTCTTAATATCAATAAATTTACCCCATTCGTCTCCGCTATGATTAGTGAAGCGTTTCATGA
>JAEOUJ010000139.1 GCA_016839405.1 Candidatus Gerdarchaeota archaeon
AAACTTTCAAGGAGTATTTATGCGTGACGAAATTCCAAAAATAATACCTAAAAACAGTTGTGGTGTAATTAATTTAGATACTTCAAATAACAAAGGAACACATTGGACTGCTTGGTATGATGATAAACATTTTGATAGTTATGGTTTTCCACCACCAAAAGAATTACAATAGAAAGGAGATTGGAATGATTTAGATGTACAAAAATTATATGACCCACCATTTTGTGGTCACTTATGCTTAGGATTTTTAGAAGCAATGTATAATGGTGAAGATTACAATGATTGGCTAATATCAATCTATCGCCCATAATTTAACACGATGGTAATACTGCAACAGAAGTATTTAATGCCATAATTTATCACAATTTATATTTTTTTATTGTTATAAAATGACTATAGATAAATTTGGTAACAGCTCACATATTGAAGAAATGAAAAATAATAAATTTACATACAAATATTCATTTCATAGCACACCAAAAGATAAAGAGTTATATAGAAAAGTAAGTGACATTCCTTTTATTGCGCCGAGAGATTTAACTATAACGCACATCACATGTAGCAGTAGCAAAGAATTAAGTCATCTAATGATGAGTATAAAAAATAGAGCTATAGAAGTGGCTGACAACATTTTTATTAATACATATTCATTTCCCACACCAGCTAAACAATCATTTGTTATAGATACACACATTAATATTGCAAAAGCTCAAACCTGGAATCTCAGCATACCAAATATTGGTGTGCCTGTATTGATTGAAGTTTGGTATAATTTTAATTAGCTAATAAAATATGACTATTGATAAGTTTGGAAACAGTGGTAGTGGAGATATTAATTATGATGAAATTGTAAATAGAGTACTAGATAAAGTTGACACCCAAATTGTAGCAGATAAAATGGATAAAGTGAAAAATCCGACACCTAATGAATTGGTTGTGACAAATAGCGCTGGTAATGTTATGGGCATCGGAATGACATCTGACAAATTGCAAAGAGAGTTAGGTAGAAATTTAAAGCAGCTTGATACAAGTTATGGTGATAAAATTGTGCTATCAACAACAAAACCTGATAAAGTTATTGAGTCTACATTTAGAATTGCAGATCTAACAAACTTAATTGATAAAGCTGAAACTGATGCTATAAATACCGCACAAGCATTTACAAATGGAAGAGTTCAAGTTGCTGAGGATAATTTAAATGCAAAACTAGGTAATAAGTTTGATAAAATTCCTGATGGTGAAGGCTTTCTATATGTAAAAGATGGCAAGTTGATACATGATCTTATTGACAATTCATACATAGCAGAGCAACATATGAGAATTATTAATCTTGCACAGAATAAAGTTGATAAAAATATAGGTGATGTTGGTAAAATATTAATATCTAAAGCTGATGGAAACTTTGATATTAGTCAATATTCACCCACTGATTTAAATAAATTACTACAATCCCTGCAAACTCAGATTAATAATTTAACTAATAAAATGATATATAAGTACTCAGCTCAATCGGTCATAAATGAGTAAGATGGTAATAGTTTTAATGTTAGAGTATTTAAATATAATGTAGTTTCACCATATGCAGCTAAAATTGAAAAGATTACACTATCAATAGAAAATGAGCGTAGTCCAAATTTTATTGATAAATTAGACGTTGAAGTTTACACGCCCAACTCAAGTAGTATTAATATACAAACACTTCAATTTCCACAACTATATGACATTAGTCATAGTTTTGATACAAACATAATATTGACACCCGGGCAAACCTGGAATATCAAGGCTTCAAAACGTGGGCTACATGCAAGTAATCTTCACGAAGTATTTATTGTTGAAGTGTTTTATAAGATAATGGATTAGAGGTGCTAATTTATTTTTTTTAATTTACTATAGAAATGGACAATAAACTTTACCCCGATCTATCTGCTAGTGCGCCTCCTGATCCTATTGTATTTAGGATGGAAGAAATTAAAAGTGTTAGAGATGAATTAACCAAAATGCAAACAGAAAGATATAAATTAATGAAAAAATATAAAAAAGTTGTAAATGGATTA
>JAEOUJ010000140.1 GCA_016839405.1 Candidatus Gerdarchaeota archaeon
CCAATTTTCATTGGAACAAATACAGCTGATTTTGTATAATCGCCATCATCTCGGCTAATTTTCCCTTTCCTCATATCAGAAAGATAAATTGGTTTATCTTGTGTAATAACATTACTTTGAATTTCACTTTCTTTATGTTTTAATGGTCTAGATGGGAAAATTTGAATATCTAAAACTTTGCCAGAAATTAAAGCATATCCAGGTGAAATTAATTCATTTTCTTTATCATAAAATGACACGACAAAAGTATCTGCATCCATAATAGCATAGATGTGCTGAAAAATTGTTTTATAAATTCTATTTAAATCTCTCGTATCTCCCAATGTTAAAGCTAATTGGTTAATTGAGATTTGTTGATCTAATAAATGTTGACGAAGTTCATCGGCTTGTTTCTTTTCATATAGTTTACCAATCAAATTTTCTAGTTCATGGAATTGGCTTAATGTTTCTCCACCTTTTTGCAGATAGAAATCAGCACCAAGATTTAATGCTTGAATAGCTACCTCTTCTCGACCTCTTCCTGTGAAAATTATAAATGGAATATTATTATCTTGATCTCTTAAAGATGAAAGTAATTCTAATCCATCCATTTCTGGCATTTGATAGTCTGATATTATTACATCATAAGAATCATTTTCAATAGCATCCATTGCTTTTTTTGCGGAATTAACAGCTGTTATGTGATAATTTTCATTCAATCGTTCTAAATAAATTTTAGAAACTTCAAGAATTGTTTCTTCATCATCTACTAACAAGATGTTAATTTTAGACACACACTTCACCAGATATTTGTCTTAAATTTATTTTTATCTTATATTGAAATTAAAGCTATATAACTACATTATTTTCAAGGCAAATAAGCTAAAATAAAATAATCCTTTGGTTTGTGCAAAAAAATTCTCCAAAAAATTTTTCTCATAGAAAATTAGCTGTTTTATAGAATTCAAATTTATTGGTGAATATTAATTGCCTTTTGAAGTCGTTTATAGAAAAACTGGAAGAGAATTTGATAAAGAATTAGTTTACAAAGAACTTTGTAAAATATTTGGATCAATCAATGTTTCAGATAAAGAAATAGATATTTTTTCTTATAGTAAAGACTATTCTCCAATATCTACACGATGGACTCTTGATGGGAAATTAGCTGCACAACCAGATTTTATTGTTTGGCCAGAGTCTGTTAAGCAAATCTCCCGACTTCTAAAATTCGCAAATAAAGTGGATGTTCCTATTATACCTTTTGGTGCAGGTAGTGGAGTTGTTGGAGGTGCTTTACCCATTTTTGGTGGTATTATAATTGATTTGAAAAAATTAGATAAAATAATCAAAATCAATAAAATAAATCTAACAGCAACCATTCAAACAGGTAAGAATGGAATGAATATAGAAAGAGAATTAAATGAAGCAGGATATACACTTGGTCATATCCCTCAAAGTGTTTTTACCTCTACTTTAGGAGGTTATTTAGGTCATAAAGCAGCAGGACAATTTAGCACTAAATATGGTAAAATTGAGGACATGGTAATATCTTTAGAAGCAGTATTACCAACAGGAGAGATTATAAAAACAAAACCTTCTCCTAGAAATTCTGTTGGTCCACAAATTGATAAATTGCTATTAGGATCAGAAGGTACCTTGGCAATTATTACTGAAGCAACATTAAGGATTTGGCCAAGACCTGAAAAACAAGTTTTAATTTCATATTCTTTTGAAACTATGGGGGAATCATTAAATGCTGTTCGTGAAGTTTTACAAAATCAAGCCTATCCTGCAGTTGTTAGAATTTATGATAAAGAAGAAACTGAAAGACATTTTCCAGATGTAAAAGAGGCTAAAAATAAATTAATGACTATCTTTGTATGTGAAGGAAATCCCATAGTTGTCGATACTGAAATTGCCTTGATACATGAAAAAGCTGTCAAATATAAGGGCATCAATTGTGGTGAATCTCCAGTTAAACATTGGTTTGAAACTAGATTTAAAGTAAAAGAAACTTCTACCTATACTCCATTAGGATTTGTTGTAGATACAATTGAAGTAGCCATTATGTGGGATAAAGCAGTGAAACTTTATAATGAAGTAATAAATGAAATGAAAAAAGTAGATGGAATTGTAATAGCTACTGGTCACATTTCTCATTTCTATGAACAAGGAGTATGTTTCTATTTTAGTTTTGGAGGAACTCCTGGAAAACAAACAGATGAGAATTTCTCAAACAAAGTATGGGCTGCTTGTATAGAAACAACTCTACAAAATGGAGGTTCAATAAGTCATCATCATGGTGTTGGTATAAATAGAACAAAATGGATGAAACAAGAATGGGGTGATACACTTGACACCCTAAGAAAAATCAAACAATGTTTGGATCCTAAAAATATTTTGAATCCAGGCAAGCTTTATGAAGTTAATGAATAGCAGGTGATTTATTGACTATAATTGATAAATTGAAGAAAAGAATGTGGATAATTAAAGCAGTTATACAATCAAGCCTAACTGAAAAGCAAGATTTAATTAGAGGTTATTTTAAAAGAAAATCTTATTATCCCCCTGAAAAAGTAAATGCTGATATTAAGAATATTATTAATTGCATGTTATGTCCTAATATGTGTCGATTTGATTGCCCAGCTGTCCAAGCTTCTAAAAATGAATCTCATTCACCAGCAACAAAAGCAAGAATTGCTTATTATTTAGAAATGAATCGATTAAGAAGAAATGAAGAAAATATTAAACCCATTTTTGAAGGATGCCTACACTGTGCTGGTTGTAAAGAGTGGTGTCCTTTTGATATTGCAGTTGGTGATCTTTTAGAGGGGGTTGCTAGTGATCTATTTCTTGATGGGAAAATCTATAGCGATTTGAAATCATTTTCAAACAGAATTTCATTAAAAAATGGTTTATATGAACAAGAAAAATATGTAAAATCAAC
>JAEOUJ010000141.1 GCA_016839405.1 Candidatus Gerdarchaeota archaeon
AAGATAAATGGGGATTGGAAGCTTTTGATGTTTATGCTTTTACTGAAGGATTTAGTGGTGGTTATGAGTGCTCTGAACATAATGGCATGCACTTTCCAAGCTCTAATGGCATTATTGAGATAATTCCGGAAAAAGAATTAGAAAAAGAAGCTAATGATCCTAATTATTTCCCTGAAGCAATAATTTTAACTGAGGTAGAAAATGGACTTATAGGCGAGCTTGTTTTAACTGACTTTAAAGAAGCCCTACCAATGATTCGCTATCGTGTTAGAGATTCTGTTAAAGTAATTTCTATTGATGGTTGTAGTTGTGGTTTGGAAACTCCTCGTCTAAAAATAATTGGTCGTACAGATAGCGTTATTAATTTAGGCATAATCAGATTATCAGCTTTGATTTTCGATCAACTATTAAGAAAGGATTTCAAAATGGGAAAAGTTAAGCTTTGGGAAGTCTATGTTACTAGAGAGAAATATCGACCAAAGATAATTTTAACAGTAGAACCTGAATTTGTTAAGAATGAAGAGGAATTCAAAAAAGAATTGTTTGAATCACTACATAGCTTTGATTTGTTCCAAAGAGGATATGATAATGGTTTATTCCTTTTTGATGAGATTAAATTTGCTGATAAAATAAATTTCGAAGTTTATGGTCAAGGTAAAAGTAGAGTAGTTAGATATGATCCTGATTTTAACAAACCAGTTAAAATGTAAATAATTCTCTACTTTCTTTTTTTATAAATAATCTAATAAATTCAAATGAGAAATTAATGCTATTAATTCCAAAGTTTGGTTGTTTAGTAGATGACTACAAAAGAATTTCAAGAGCTTTATCAACAGCATGAAAAAACAATGAGAGAATTAAATCTATTAAAAAAAGCATTTAATTCAGCACTTTATCGAGGAAACTGGAAAAAGTTCAATGTTGATGTCACTAAATTGGAAGGCATTAATGATCTGAAAAAAATTCCTTTCTCTAGTGCAGATAATCTTCGTGAAACATGGAAGAATCATTCAATTGAAGAAATTCTATTAACCAAAAATGTTGGTTTGTGGTATTGTACATCTGGTTCTATGGGTGATAAAAAATGGATGGCTTGGACTTATAATGATCTCAATAGAAGTAAAGTAGAGTTTGGTGAGCGTTTATTAAAAGTAATAAAACCCGATGACATAATTATGGCTATTCTTTTACCATCACCATTTATTTCTGGTACATTACCATATAGAATATTAGAATCAACAGGGGTTGTAGGGACACCAATTGAACAAATAATTATGAGTCCAGATACTGTTGAAGATGGTTTTGGATTACTAATGAGGAGGCAACCAACTGTTTTTATGTGTACTCCATCTCTAGCATTGCGTTTGGCTGAGGAGATCACAAAAAATACTCCTAGAATATTAAAAGCTCAGGCTATCCAAGAGAAAAGTGTTAAATTACGAATAGCTTCGGCTGTTACCAAAGTAATAAAAATAAAACCAAAACAAGTTTTTAAGAATTTAAGATTAGGATATTTCGTTTCTGAATCACTTGATCCTTATAGAAAAGCGTTAGAAGAACTCTATGGATTAGAAGCATATGATTTCTATGGTTTTACAGAAGGTTTTGGAGGGGGATTTGAGTGTTCTGAACATAATGGTTTGCATTTTCCAAGCTTAAATTTGGTTATTGAAATTATCCCTGAAAAAGAATTAATAAAAGAGGAAGATGATCCTTCGTATGTACCAGAAACAATTCTTTTATCTGAAGCTGAAAAAGGATTGAGAGGAGAAATAGTTGTAACTGATTTTAAAGAAGCAATACCATTAATTAGGTATAGAGTTCGAGATAAAATCGAAGTAGTTCAAATTGATGAGTGTTCTTGTGGTAATTTCTCACCTAAATTAAAAATTCTTGGTCGTACTGATGCAATGTTAAATATTGGTATTATTCGTTTACCAATTCCAGTATTAGAAGATTTATTACTAAAAGATTTCAAACATGGTAAAGCTAATCTTTGGGAAATATTTGTTTCAAGAGATGGTTTTAAACCAAAACTAACTCTTACAATTGAACCAGAATTCATTAAAGATGAAGAAGGATTTACGAAAGAATTATTTGATTCACTTTATGGTTTTGAAACATTTCAAAGAGGATATGATAATGAATTGTTTGTATTTGATAAAATAAAAATTGTTAGCAAATTAAAACTTGATATCATTGGCCAGGGTAAGAGAAGAAAAGTTAGATATCATCCGGATTTTAATAAACCAGTTAAAATATGATTGCATTTAAAAGTCTTCTAATTTCATTCCTTATATACTCGAAATTCACAACATTTATCACCAGTTGCGTGGCAAGCAATTTCCCTTACATCGATTTTTGGATCATTATATGCTCCTTCAATAAAGCCAGAAACAAAATCACAATCAAAATAAATTGTTTCCCTTCCTCGACAGAATGGGCAAATTTGAAGAGAGAATTTTTCTTCGTCAAATGAACAAATGCTTATCTCATTAAGAAGCTTATTAATTAGTTTATCATTAGCCTTTTTCTTAAAATATTTCTTGGCGATTTCTTTTCCAACTTCTTTTCCAAGCATAAACATTGTATAATGCATTACATTTTCTGGAAGTTTTCTTTGAAATTCTCGAGTTAAACTAATTGTTGCACTTGGAAAATTATCAATTAAATCTTCTGAACATTCACTCAATTTTAGGATTGCATCAATATCAATACTTGGTGGTATATTTTCTAAAAGCTGAGGGTTTTTTTCTGCCACTCTCATGCATTTATCAACAATTACTCTTACCTTATTAGAAAAGGGAAAGAAGACATCTTTTCTAACTGTTCCATCATAATTTTTTAATTCTTCATAATAATCTTGCACAAATTCACGTTCTAATAAGGCAACTATATGTTCAGCTGTTTTTTCATCATCATCTTGCGAAATTTTTGCTACTGTTATTATATCGGATCTTACATTGTAAACAAAAATTTGATCCTCAATTTCAATCTTAGATAATTGCCCCGAACCTAATTCACTAGCAAAAGAAACAATTGCACTTGTAAATCCAGCAAATAATTCTGTTGGTAAATGAATTGTAAATGAATTCTCCTCTAAAATAATATGGAATAATGTCAATCCATCTCTTCTTAAAATAAAGAATTCATCTATCATTTTTGTTCAACTATTTGTAATTTGTTTGATATTGTTTAAGGGTTTTTATAACCCTTAACATTTCACATCTAATCTTTTAATTTTTCTTCTTCATTTAACATAAAAGAGTTATCATGTGATTCCTTACCAAACAATCTTGATGAAAATGCAAAAAATCTGAAGAATCCAACTATTAAAAGAATAACACCAACAAGCAGAATAATATCTTTTGATAGCTTCCAGTAATTATAAGCATCTGGTAAAAACCATGCAAATTCATCAAATACATTCATAATACTATGAATCAATCCAAAAATAACAAAAAATAATATCTCAATTGAACCGTGTTTGCTTAATATTGGGCTTCTTGACATAGCAATAATAATTGCTACTAATAAGAAAATAAAAGCAAGACCTGCTAATGATTCCAATAAAATGTCTCTTATGGCTTGCCAATCAAAAGTGGTAACCCAATGGTCTATAACTGCTAGAAACATTTTTTATCTTACCTCCCATACCTTAGAGCTATAAAGAGCTATCCGAAGCAATCCTACACCTAATAATACCAACCCTATTAGCATAAATGTAGCTTCTAAACTATCAAAGATATTATGAATATTATAGACATAACCCTCTGGTGCTATGCTATCAAGACCATCAAAAATCCCTTTTAAAATTAAACAAGGTGCTCCAATAAATAATTCAATCCAGCCATGTTTAGTTAATTGTGGATACTGAGCACGTAGAATAACTACTAGAATCCAAACAATTACAAATCCAGCAACAATTGTCATTTCAACAGAAAATGTGAATTTGTCTTCTGGATCA
>JAEOUJ010000142.1 GCA_016839405.1 Candidatus Gerdarchaeota archaeon
ATATAATCTCCTATTTTGAGATGCATTACCTTATTGCAGAACAAAATAAAGCAATTCTTCATATTGTTGATAAACATGAATTAGCTATGTTTTCACATGAATTAATTATGGACTTTATGAAAAAAAGTGGTTTAACTACAACTAAACTTACTGAAGATCTCTATACTTCAAGAGGTTTATTAATTGGAGTAAAAGATTAAGATATTATTATTTTCTTTTTTTAAGGATCTCTTAATTTTTTTTCTAATTATTTGTGAAATAGGATTTCTATAAATGGAAATGAAGGTTTATCGCAAGATAACCATTTCATGTAAAGTTTTCCCAGATTCTTTTTTAATTTCATTTTTTTCATGTATATATTCAATTGTAAAATTTGATTGAAATCTAAAATATCCTGGGTTTAAATTAAGTAAATTTTTAGCAAAAAATCTCAAAATAGGTTTTAAATTACTTAACAAATTCTCTGAATCTATGATTTTTTCTACATTTAATTTTGTTTTTAAAATATCAGGTAATTCAATTTTCAATATTTTATTATAGTAATTATTCGTTTTTTGCTCAAAAATTAAATTTTCTTCTTCAATTTTAAATTCACCTGTACTTAGTTTGATTTTATCATTATTCGCAAACATTAACACTTTGATTTTGTGTGAATTAAATTGTTTAGTTAATTGAATAATTGCATAGATGACAGTCATTGTTTCAGAATAAATTCTCCCCCACAACCAATGACTAATACATCGAGATAAATCAATTTTTTCTCCCCAATTATGATCATGGTAACCAACACCATTTATTACAATTTCTTCTTCATCTATTTTCACATTACCGGTAACTTTAGCTTTAGGCAAAGGAATTATCCAAGCAAAGAATCCCTTTTTACCAAATTTAGTATAACCTTCACCAGGTTGCCAACCATAAATCTGTCCGGTAAATTTTAAATTTAAACAAATACCCTCCTCTTCTATATAAATATTATAAACAGGATAATCACTAGCGGTATAATCTACTTCAAGATAATTACCACCTAAACGAATATCAGGAATTTTTCTTGAAGCTTTAAACTCAAATGGATCATAAGGGAAGAATTTATGCATTTTCTCGCCATTTGGTTTGTAAATTGTTATTTCAATTTCTGTTCTTTTAGTTAGATGATTTCTAGCATGGAAGAAGAAAATAATTGTATAACCATTATCCAATCTTGCATCAAAATACCACCATTCAAAATTATTTTTCTCATTAAGATTTATATGAAATGCATTGTCACTAGGTTTTAAAGATGAAATTTCCTTATCATACTTCCCTCTTCCAGTCCAACTTTCAAAAACTTTAGTATATTTTCCCATAATAAATACTCAGATCATTTATGGATAAAATTTTTCCTCTAATATTTAAAGAGAAGGTAATTATTTAATAAAAAAATAGAGAAGATATTCGTTGAATTAATCAGTGAATTCATCTAAATCAAAAGCATTAACCATTAGTTCTTCTATACGATTAGCGAATCTAACGGCAGGTGCACCATCTACAACATCATGGTTCACAACAATAGTTATGTGTAATATATCTCTAGGTTTAAAATTACCATCAATGAAAATGGGCTTTTTGACAATTGATCCAATAGCTACAGTTGAGGAATGAGGTGTAACAGGCAAAATCCAACCAGAAATTCCTTTAGCATACATCCCTACTGCTGTAACACCAATTGTTCCTAGGTTTTTCTTAATCTTAAAAGGATTAGTCATAATGCTTTGCCAAAAGAAATTTCTAATAAATTTTGGTAGTCCCATAAGTCGTTTTTGTTGTCTTTTGATTTTTCGTTCTTTTACTCGCTCATCATCAGCTTTATATTCTTGTGCTTGCCGAATTTCCTCATGTATTTCCTTAAAGCTTTTCTCATTAACTTTTCTAATTATATATTGAATTGGTACATTTATTCCATCAATGTTTTTCTCAACATTACATTTGACATCAACATCATGAAATTCAATCATTTTGTTTCGACCAACTCTAAAAGTTTGAACTATCGGAAATTCAGAAACTGCTTGAGCAACACATTTTATTGTCCAAGCGGTAAAAGATAAACGTTCTCCTGTTTTTTCACGATACCTATTCATTATCTCGAGTGCTTCTGTAACATCTACTTCCATAATACCATGAATATGACTATAGTATTTACTTTGTCTTGTAGCTTCAGCAATCATTTCCCTTGTTTTGGAAAATGGGTGTATTTTGTATCGTTCTAATTCACTCATTTTTGCCACTGAATTATATCCATAATTTTACTAATAAAAAACATTATTGGTCAATATAATTATTTGATATAACAAACTTATTTTAGAGAATTATATAGCAATTACTCAAAAATGGAATTTTATGGTTTTTGTCGTTACTCAAAGGTGATTTCATTAAATTAGGTATAAATAGGTATTAAATTCATACAAACTTATGTCTAAGAAAGCACGCTATATATTAATCAAAATAATATGTATTATACTATACTGTGTTTTCCTAGCTTATTTTGGAACTTCTATTGCAAGTTTAGTAATTCATTTTAATGATCTTGAGTGGTATGGTCTTCTACTAAATGTTCTTGTTTTAATATTTGAAATGATAGGCCCTACATATACTATTTATTTTATGTTTCAATTACTAAATGGAATGAATAGAACAAAAGAAATAAAATATGATCTCAATCTTTTGAAAAACTATCCAAAAGTTGCAGTTATGATTCCTGTAAGGAATGCCCATCCAAAAATTCTCAAAGAAACACTACAAGGATTCAAACAACAGTCTTATCCAAATTTCGAGGTATGGGTAGGTGATGATAATTCAGATGAGAAATATTCTACTTTCTATAAATCTCTATGTAATGAATTTCAAATAAATTACTTTTATAATGAAATTCATTCATACAAAGCTGGTGTTTTAAACAAGCTCTACCATCAAACAGATGCGGATTATATTGCTTTCTTTGATGTTGATCAAATACCAGCTGATAAAATACTAGAAAAATTCGTAGCAGTACTTGAACAGAATCCCCAATATGCATTTGTTCAAGCGAAACTTGAATTTAGAAATGTAAACACACTTCTACATTCATGGGAAATAATTTCTTACTATCAATTAGCTTGTTCGCAAAGTGGAAAAATGTTATCTAATACCGTAATTTGGCATGGATGTAATGCTTGTTTTAGAAGGGAATACGCTTATCCAATTCCAGAATGGAAGCTCTCTGAAGATTATGACCATACAATTAATCTTATGAGTGAAGGTCATTTTGGTTGCTGGTTAAGAGAAGCTGGTAGTTATACACTACCTACGGATACTTTTGATCATAAAATGTCTCAATTGTTTAGATGGACAACTGGACAAGTAGGAGCTGTAATGGATCATGGAAACAAGTTTTGTCGTAAATTAAATATTAAACAAACAGTTGATTTATTTGTCTCTTCTACTTTAACATTAGTATTATCATCTCTTTATCTTGTTGGAATTGTATATGCAATAATGTATGGATTACAGGTACAAGTGTATCGTGCTCTAGTAATAGATGATGAAGCTATGGTAATTGTACCAATTCTAATCGGTTTGGTTTATTGTGTTATGATTACTGCAACATCAATATATTCTATAAAAACTAGTGAAAATAAAATAAAATTCTTTGATATAATTTTCTTTCTCCTAACAAGTGCTATAGTTGCTCCATTATTATTAATTCCAACAATAAGAGGGATTTTTAGATTAAATAAATTAAAACCAAACAAAAATGAACAATGGAATAGAAGAATTAGGCTTTATACCATCTCTTCAATATATACAATTATTGGATTAGCTTTTGGCACTATAACTTTTTATACAATATTAGATATGGCTGGTATAGTAAATTGGTATCCTCATCAGAATTATTTCTTTATTATGTTTCTCATGATATC
>JAEOUJ010000143.1 GCA_016839405.1 Candidatus Gerdarchaeota archaeon
GCTAAAGAAAATTGTTGGAAAAACACACATAGTTCTTACAGGATTATGTGTACTTGATGTTTCAAGTAGTGAAATTTTTGCTGCTATTGAAAAAACTGAAGTTAGTATAATGGATATGACAGATGCAGAAATTAAAGCTTATATTAATACTGAAAATATTCTTGATAAAGCTGGTAGTTATGCTATTCAAGGGATAGGTGCTGCTTTTATTAATAATATTATAGGTTGTTTCTATAATGTAATGGGATTACCTTTAAGCAAATTAATTGTTTTATTGAAAAAAGCAGGTTATAATTATCTAGAGGAATAATTGATATTATTGGAAATTTGTTTTTGAATTTAAGGAAAAATATTTTATATAGAATGATTTCCGATGAATAGAGATTTGAAGTTTGAAGAAAGCTTTTTATGTAAAAGCTTATCCGATAACTGTATAAGTAAACCTTAGCAAGAGGGTCAAAAGTGAACAAAAGAAAGCTATCAATAATATTCATCCTTTCTACATTAACAATAATGACAGCATTATATAGTACAAAAGGTTTAATCACAAATGCTGCAATTAATTATGAAGAACCATATAATATTATATTTCAAGCGAGTAGCGATGATATTTATGCCACTAAATTAATGACCCATGATATTGATTCTCCTGCTTCTGGTAATAATTCATATATTGGAGAAACATTTTCTATAAATATCTATGTAGAAAACATTGGTACTGTTGATCTTGTTGATGTTAACATAACTAGTCCTGAATCAGATTTAGAAGCTATTGGTTATGAAGATGAATGGTTTACGATTACAAATGACCCAAATAGATGGATAGGAGATTTACCTTTTGAAGGTAATGACAATGCAAGTATAGTTTATTCAATTACTCCTCATAGAGCAGGCACTTATATTTTTGGTGGATCAAATATCACATATTCTAATGGAACACATTCATTATATTACATTACAAATGAAATAGAATTCACAGTTTTTGATGAAGCACCATCTGTAAAACTAGAAAAAATATTATTTATAGATGGAGAAGAAACAAAAGATGGTCGTATTAAACGCGAACAAGAATTTTTCATTAGAATTAGAGCTACAAATTATTTCTATGAAGATGTAAATGTTACAATATTCGAAAATTATCCTGGAGATTTGGAAGATTTTAATTTTAATGACACTCTCTTAGATGAGACGCATGTTTTAGGAGTAATTAGTTCAGATGCAAGTGAAACATTTCAATATAACCTTTCAGCTTTAACTAATGGAACGTTTATTATACCAAAATGTGATGGTAACTTCAATTTTATTGGCAATTTAACGAAAACACCAATATCATCTAATACAGTTACATTATTTGTCTATGACCCAATATATGAAGGCAATGATTGGACAAAACGAGTACCAATGTTAAGCGTGACTAAATATTTCCAAATAGAAGATGAAGATGGAAATCTTATCAATAGAACAAAAGTACAATTTACTAATGCAACTATAGAAGAAGTTACAATAATTATTAACATTACAAATGCCGGAATAGTTGATGCAACAAATATACTAGTTAAAGAACAAGTCTACAATGAATGGGTTTTCATTACTGATGGTGTTCCAGAACTATGGGGACCATTTAATTTATCAAGATATGAATCAAGAATATTGAATTATACAATATTGCCAATCATTGTTGGAGAATTTAAGATAGAACCTACAGAAATAACTTATGAATACATAAATCAAGAAAATCTGCTATTGGAAACAGATAATAAACTGTATTCTAATATAATAGAGATTGTTATAATTCCTATTCCTCCTATAACTGTTTTAACTCTAGAATGGTGGGCAACTATTGGAATAAGTTTAGGAATTGTTGCTTTTGTAGCTATTCCATTAGTTATAACAATTTTAATGTATAGAAATCGTAGAAAATTCCAGAAAGGAACTTAAAATTCCTTTTTTTTATTTCTCAGAATATAAATATTAGAATATTTAAGTTATTTTTAAAAAGATTCATATAGAAATTATCACATGTTAATGATATTATAATAGAGTGATGAAAAGTATGGTTAAAGAAAAAAGATTAAGAATACTCTATGATGAAACCGCCCTTGCAGGTGAAATTCTCATACACAAGAAATTGAAAGATGATCTTGATATTAAAACAAAAGCACAATTAGTTGTTGCGAAAAAGAGATTTGAATTCAAAGTTAAGGTGAAAGCAGGAATACCAGAAGACAAAATATTTGGCAATCCTGAAGATTTGAAAAGTATGGGCATTCATGATAATTCTATTACAACCATTCGTGCGCCTATAGAGTAGGGAATGTTAGTTCATTGAAATTTATTTTATGAGAATAATTTTTTAGCTAAAAGTTTCAATTGATCTAAACCTCTAATTTCTTGCGGAACCATTGGTATTTCAATTAAATCATATTTGTTGAAATATTGTTTTAAAGTAAGCATTGTTTTTTCTTGCACCACATATCGTTGAGCGCAAAATGGGCAATCTTTGCTTGGTGGAATCAATTGATTAATGATTAAATGCTCTACGGGAATACTATATTCACGCAAAGTTGTTATTAAACGTTCAGTTTCATAAAGCGCCATTAGGGTAGGAATAGTAACTGGAATAAATTCTGTTTTGGCATCATCAGCCAACTCAATTCTGGCCTTTGTAATTACTTTCTTTAGTGATTCCAACATTTCAATTGAATTATCTTTTTCTTCGCCTGAACCTCCCCCAAATAAATTCCTTAAACCTTTAAAAAAATTACCAAAACGTAAACGTAATTTCAATATTCTTCCAACAAAACTATCTAAATAATCAGGTAAAGAAAGTAACCGCAAAGTATGACCTGTTGGAGCAGTGTCAAATACTACAACATCATAATCACTTGTCTCAATTAATTCTAATAATTTTCCAAAAGCAAATGCTTCATCAGAGCCTGGGGGCACTGAATCTTGACTCATTAATTCTGAACCCATTCCAAGAGCATCTTGTATATTAAATCCAAATGGTGATGATTCACCAGCTAAATCACTTTCGCTTTCATCTATATCTATATCGACTGCTGTGTCATCTGATGGAGGTGCACCAAATCCAGGGAAACTGCTGCTAGACATTCCAGGCATCCCCATAGAACTCATTGCTTGAAATTGTTCATAACCCTTTTTAGCTTCTAGCTCCATACCAAATAAATTACCATCAACACCTTCTATTGGAACGGGATCGCCACCTGACAAATCTATATCAAAGCAATCAGATAAAGAATGAGCAGGATCAGTGCTTACAACTAAAACTCGATCAAAATGCTTAGTTAATTCAATGCCAATTGCAGATGCAGATATTGTTTTTCCAACCCCACCTTTACCGCCAAGGAATAAATATCTAAGATTCTTCTTCTTAACTAGATCTTTCAAAGTCATTAGCAATTCACACTTCTAGTTCTTTTGTTGCGTTTTTTGTTAAATGCTTTTTTTAACTTTTGGTCAAAATTCAATTTTGTTTTAATAGTTCAATTTTGTTTATTACTATAAGGTTTTAATAGAAGAGATATCAATACAATTGTAATTATCGCATTTTGTGCAATTATACAAGAGGTTTAAAATTATGAGTGAGACAACAACTGCTATACAAGAAGAGATTCAAAAAGAAGATACTGAAAAGCGATTCAAATGGACGAAAGATCGAATTTTATTAGCAATTATCTTTGTTATAATTATACTTGCATCGATTGCTTTATTGATATTGAATTTTGTAAAAGAAGATTTTCTCTTCAACATTGTTAAAAATTATATTATAGAACCAATCGTAGGCTTGCATATTGCACTTCAGGTATTGATATTTATAGGAATAATGATTCTACAAAGTTTAATCCCCCCAATACCATCTGAATTTGTTTTAGTTTCAGGAGGAATTCTATTTGGATGGGGATGGGGTAGTGTTGTTGGTGTCGTTGGTTCAATGTTCAGTGCTGCTGTTACATATTATATATCTAAACGAGGTGGAAGATCACTTATTGATGCTGCTGGAGAAAAAGCAGGTATAATTGATAGAACTATTTTAATCTTTGATTTATGGATAAATAGATGGGGTTTGTGGGCTATAATTGCTGGCAGAGCTATACCTTTTATTATGTTTGATCCTGTTAGTTATGCAGCGGGATTGGCAAAAATAAAAGATGCCCAATATTTCCTTGCTACATTTATAGGTTCAATACCTAGAGCGATTTTTTATTGTTGGATAGGTAAGGGATTGGATATTGTAAATGTTGGTCCTGAAGATGTAAAAAAATTTAACATTTACTTTTATATTCTCTTTGGAGTTCTTGTTTTTATGTTCATTTTATCTAATGTAATTTATTACATTATAGAACGTCAAAAAGAAAAACAAACTGATAAAGAAATTGAAGATAAACCAGTATCATCTGAAAAAGCTAAAGAATCTATAATTAAAAAAATTGTATTATCAAATGAAGTAACAGAAGAAGCGATTGAAGACTTTAGAGATGAAAGTAATGAAATTTCTGATGTAGAAGAAGTTGTTGAAGAAATTATTGAAAAACAAGAAGAAAATGAATCAACACAGGAATTAAGTTATGAATAAGAAATAAGTAATTTTACTATCAAGTTATCCTTTTGCAGGATCACCAATTGCGAAAATCGCTGGGTTCGTTGTTGATGAAGTTTTTTCACCCCAAAACATTCGCAATGAAAAACTTGTTTTTATAAAACCTAAATCTTCTAGTATATTTGGTTTAAAATTGCTATTTTCCAATAAACCAATTTTTACAAAATTAATTGCTTTCTTATCTTTCAATGTTATAATAGCTTCTTTTATCAAATTAACAATTGTTTTTATTGAATCGCCAATTCCTATTCTAATTTTTAAAATACCATTTTGATATTGTCCGAAACAATAACCAACAAGCTTATTATTCATATCTTTAGCTATAAATGTTAATTCGGGATAATCATTGAAGAAGCTTAATAGTAATGCTTCTCTATTTGCACCAAAAAATTCCTTATCAGCTATAAGGATTTCTTCTAAATCATTCTCATTTGCTTTAAGAACAGGAAAATCAAGTTTATATTCATTTAATTTGCTAATTAAATTGTCCAGTGTTTTTGTTTGTGTTATTTCATATTGATATCTTAGGGAATTTAGTTCGAATCTAAAACCTACTCGTTCGTATAATGATCTAGCTTTATCAACTGCATCTAGTTTTATAGTTTTACAACCATTAAATTTCAAATGATTAATTGCTTCAATCATTAATTCTTTTCCAATACCCATTCCTCTATATTCAGGCAATACTACAACATGACCAATAAAACCAGTTGTTCCATAAGAAACAGCTAGTGTTATTCCAATCATCTCCCCACTTTCCCTATCAACTACTGTTATATATTTATTATATGGATTCTTCAAAACTCTCTGAATATCTTGAATTGTTTCTCCCCATCCAGTAATGTCAATTATTTTAAAGATATTATTAAGATCATTTAAATTTGCTTTATAAAAATCTAGATTATTAATCATTTTAATCTACCTAACCAATCTTTTAATGAAGTAATTTATATGATCATTGAAGCTGAATTTTTCTTCAATGGTTTTTCTTGCATCTATTGCTAAACTATTCCTTAAATTTTTACTTGAATATAAACTTGAGATCCAACGAAGATATTCATCTTCTTTACCTTCTGGGATTAAAAGACCATTTTTCATGTGTGTAATAAGTTCTCGAGTTCCTGGTAAATCAGTTGCTATACAAGGTAAACTACAACTCATAGCTTCCATTAATGATAAGCCAATTGCCTCTCTTTTTGTAGGTAATATAAAACAATTTGATTGTGAATAAATATCTACTAAGTCGCTATCATTATTTACTTTAGTAAAATAAAATCTATGATCCAAATTTTCTTTTTTAATCAAATTCATAAATTCTTGTTTGTAAGGACCATCTCCAACTAATAAAGCAATTATTGTTAAGAATTTTTTATCCCTCTCTACTAATTGTTTATAAATTGTTACAAGTTTAGCTAAGCCTTTATCTCTCAAGAAACGTCCTGTATAGATTAAAATGAATGCATTCTCTGAAATCCCTAAATTCTTTCTAATATCTAATGTTACTTGATCACGTTTTGTAAAATAATCAGTATCAAGTCCAAGATACCTTACTTTATTTTGTATTCCTTGATTTAATAATTGTTGATGTACATTATTACTAATGGCAAATAATCCTGTGAAGTGATTTTGAAAAGAAGCTAATGCACTATAAAGATTGTTTTTTGAACCATCTGGAAGAATTAGTTGCATTGTAGGACTATGACACCAAAAATAATAGGATGGAGTTTCTGATAATTTA
>JAEOUJ010000144.1 GCA_016839405.1 Candidatus Gerdarchaeota archaeon
GTTAATGAGCCAGTTTCATCTATCGCTTCTAATATTGCTAATCTACCGGGACCAAGAATGGAAACACCTTTTTTCTCAATCCAAAATTTAACTTTAATTGTAAATTCACTGGGCATAAATTTCACAATCCAATAAAAATATCTAAGATATACTAATAATAGTCTTTCTTTTACAAATAATAAGTACATCATTAAAAAGCTTCATTGAAACAAAACTTAAAAAGAACAAAGTTCAATCTTTGTTATCAATCAAAAAAATTAAAAAAGAATAGTATACCTTAACTACTGTTGGAGGAAAAACAAATGGGTTACGAAATGACAAGACCGGCACAAAAATGGCTTGGTGCTGGAAGCATCTTAACTTCTTTCTTATTAATGTTATTTACTTTAGCAGTTCCTTATGTTAATCATTTTGGAGATGCAAGTAATAATTTTACATTTTACACTAAATGGAATGGTTATTGGCGTGAAGGTAATATGACCTTTTTCTACAGGTCTAGAGATTTATTTAATTTCCCGATAGCTGCTCCTATTTTAATTGGTTTAGGTTTATTGATAGCAATTATTGGTGCCGCTTATTTATTCTGGCTTACATATCAGAATAAAAGTTGTTATTTTACACGAGAGCGACCCGGTCCAATAGGCGGTATAGTAATGATTATCGGCACTATCTTCTATTTCATTGGAAGTTTTATTTATGAACACTGGGCAGCTGGTGCTCCAAGACCTAATTATGGATGGCCACTTAATGAAAGTTTCATTATAGAAACAGTAAAATTATCACCAACATTTTGGTTTGGTTTGGTACTTGGTTTCATAATATTTACTTTAGCAACTATGAATGTTGTCTATTATTTTGACACAAGAGATAAACGACCAGTTAAGTAAATTCCTCAAATTTTGAGGAATTATAATTTTCTCTTTTTTATAGTTTTAAAAATGATTAAAGTTATTTTATCAGACATTAGTTTCGTTTAATAGTGCCTAAAATTTTTGGGAATACTAAACCACAATCTTCACATCGTTCCCAAATTAATCCATCTATTAGATCTCCAGTATTATATCGTATAAAAGCAGTACCACGCCAGCTTATATGACTAAAACATAAATAACCTTTTTCACCATCTTCTACTGGTGTCAAACTTCTTTTGTCCAAAACTTCCCAATAATAATATCTTGGATTTAGGTGGATTCCAGAACCCTCTGAACATTCATAGAAAGAAGCTTTAATTCGATTATTAGAATAACTTTTGATTATTTTAGGAAATGAACCTAGTTTCTCAAAAAGTGATTTGATTTCAGATTGTAATTCAGGTGTTATTGGTTCTCCGGTTAGAAGACACAATTTGAAGCTAGTTATTTTTGTTTTTTTAGGCAATTTATTTATTGCTGTTTCCAACCAAGTTTTTGTAAAAGAAGGTGTTCCAAGAAAGACTTCAAAAGTAATATTACTAACGATATCTAATTGTTTTTCAATTGGAGTTATTTCTTCTGCTTCCGTAAAAAATGTACCTCCACCTACTGTGAGAGGGGTCCAAACACTCTGCAAAGAATTAATTGATGGCGTTATTGGCAAAGTGTTAAAAACCTCCCAATTTGCTTTGAAACCAGTCGAATATAATTGAGCAATTATTTCTGGGATTATTTTTAAAACATCTCTTTTTGTATATGCAATTAGTGCAGAATCTAAGGAACCTTTAGTACTAAGGAAATGAATTGGTAACCATTCATTAGAAGCTTCTATTATTATTCGTTCATCTTCATTCGCAGGTTTTTCGCTAAAAACATTGTGAAGATAATTCTTGTTAATTGATTTCAACCAATAACGAATTGATTTCATAAAAGGTAAGGGTTCCGTTGTAAATTTACACTCCCACCAATCAGGTTGATATGGAAGTAAGATAAATGAAGCAGGTTGTTTCATATGATCTTTTTTAGTAATTGGGGGAATTTTTAGAAAATCTTCGATATTATCAAATCTATTTGGATTAATATCATGTTTGGCAAAATATTCTCTATAAAATGGGCTGTATTTGGCAATAATAGTTTCTAAGTAATTGTAAAGTCGTTTTTCAGCTTTTCTCTTTTGTTTTTTAACACTCCAATGATAATTATAACTGGTCATTTATACACCTTCAAATTAACTTCAATTAATATCAAATTATCATGAAGTTCTCACATTAAATACTTTCTGAAGTTCAAACACTAATTATTCATATTTGTAAGAAAGAGTTAAGAAAGAGACTATAATAAATTATCATAAAAAACTATGTGTGATTCAAATGGCAAAAAAAATCGGTATCCTTACTAGTGGAGGAGATGCTCCTGGTTTAAATCCA
>JAEOUJ010000145.1 GCA_016839405.1 Candidatus Gerdarchaeota archaeon
GTTATCATGTAGTAAATCAAATTTTAACTGATTTTCGTAATGGCAAACGAAAAATGGCTGAATTTTGGATTGATTTGGAAGGACAAAAAATTCACATACGATACTTTGCAGTTCATGATAAGGAAGGTAAATATTTAGGTTGTTTAGAAGTTTCTCAAGATATTACTGATATCCAAAAGCTCGATGGCCAAAAACGTTTACTTGATTAGAAGGAAAGTTAGAATTTACCTCCTTCTATTTTTCTTAAGGCTTCAATTATTGCATCAGGACCTGGTGGATCAACAGATTCTCCATCTAGAGTAATCCCCTTATTCTTATCAGTTATTTGACCAACAATATTAATTGGTAATTTAGCAGATGTTTCTTTTTTTATTTTTTCTGCATTTTCTTTTGTTGTAATAACTAGTAATGTTCCAGATGAAATTAATTGTAATGGATTTATTTTCAAAAATTCACATACTTCCTTAGTATCTTTTGTTAATGGGAAATTATCTTTTACAAGTTCAATTCCAAATCCCTCTGGTGCAATTGTTTCATAAATAGCGCCTAAAATTCCCCCTTCTGTAGCATCATGCATTAATCCTGGTTTATATTTTCTATTTATTTGAAGTGCTTGTTGTACAACTGAAATATCTTCTCCAAAATGTTTCAAACTATTAAGTTTCTTTTCTTTGAAATACTTGCCTAACTTATTATAACCTTCACTAGCAATTATTCCCATACCTTCTTTAGCACACCAACCAACACATAGCATAACGTCTCCAGCTTTCATTTTTCGTGGTATATAGTAGTCTTTAGGTACAAAACCTATCATAGCACCAGATACGATTGGTGTATTAACAGCTGATGTAAATTCTGTATGACCACCCAATACTGCTATACCCATTTCACTACAAGCATTTTGTACTCCCTTATTGATTTGAAATACAATCTCTTTTGAACTTTCAATTGGTAAAATTAATGTTACATTGAATCCAAAAGGTATTGCTCCACTTGTTACAATATCATTTGCATTCACAATTACAGCATATCGACCTGGATTTGGTGTTGGAAAAGATATTGGATCGGTTTTGAAAACTAGATAAACTTCTTCTTTACTGTTATAGTAACTTTGTGCATTCTTCTTTATTTTTTCATAATCAACTACTGCTACATCACTACCAACTTTAGGTCCTTGGATTATTCCCTCAATTTCTAATGTTGATTGCTTAAGCATTTCGTCAAGTAAATTTAAGGGAAGTTTCCCTTCTTCCATGAAACGACACATCCTATTTTATTGAAAAGAACAAATTATTTTTGATTTTAAAAAACTATTCCAAACTAGTGTGTTTGATGGTGTATAATTTGAACGAATTTAATAATTTGTTAAGAGAATTTGATCATATGATGGTTGATCTTTATAATAACTCTTTAGAAAAACCAAATTTGTTAGAAAAAACTAATTTTACAAATGCTGCAGGTCATAAGTCTAGAGCAATAGATTTAGTTATGGAAGATGCAATTGTTGATTTTTTCCGTGAAAAAGATTTTTCTTGTGAAATTGAAACAGAGGAACGTGGAAGAATAAAAATTGCTGATGAGCCAAATTATTTGGTCATAGCTGACCCTTTGGATGGTACAACTAATTTCAGTAAAAAAATACCTTTTACATGTTATGGCTTAGCTATTGCTAAATTAAAGAATGGTTCAACAAATGCATATTTTAATGATATTATAACAGCGTCAGTTAGATCATTTCATACTAATGAATTATTCATGAGTAATATAGGTAAAGGAACTTTTTTGAATAATAAATCAATAGAACCATCAAGAGTAGTTCATTTAGAAAAATCGCTTATTGCATTTGATTTAGATAGAACTTGGAAAAATAAAGAATTGTTGAATATAATTTTAAGAGTTTTTAAGAAATGTAGAGGAACAAGGAGATTTGGTGCAAATCTTCTTGATATGTGCTATGTGGCTTCTGGCAAAATAGAAATAATGATTGATTTACGAAATAGATTATCTGCTGTTCATACTCCAGGTTTGTTTATAGCAAAAGAGAGCGGTGCAAAAATAAATTCAAATTTAAAAGATAATAATTTTAACCCAAAGTTAAGTGCTAGTGAACAAATGGGATTTATTTTATGCTGTAATATAAAATTGCTTGATTTAGTGCTAGATTTAATGATTTAAAATGAAACCATTATTAAACCTTCACTAAACGATAGTCTTACATTTCTAAACCATTGTTCGACTTTGCTTAAAATTAAGTGAGGTTATATACAATTTGGTGTTTAAATTTGTTTGAATTTAATAAAGAAAAAACATTTATTGGTTGGAGAAATCAAGTTAAAATTTCGTCCTTATTAGTTCTAATATTAATAGTTGTCTCAAGTTTTCATGTAATAAATATCCAACAAGGTTCTTCGACCAATGTGATTACGATAAATGATAACAAAATAGATTTTTTAGCTCAAGATGTAGCTGATAATGTTATCAATTACTCTAGAATAATGACTTGGGGGGGTGGCAGCATAAATGAAAAAATTGACATTTATGTTGAAGGAAATTTCGCATATGTGGCAAGACAAGATTTACTGATTTTTAATGTTACAGATCCCACCTCACCTGAATTTCTCAGTAAATTTGAATGTCAATGGGGCTCAATAATCAAAGTTTTTGTACAAGATCAAATTGCTTGCTTAGTATGTGATTCTATTGGAATTGTTATGGTTAATGCTTCTGATCCTTTGAATCCTAAAGAATTGGGTAAATGTGGATTTTTTGATGGTTCTGTAAGAGCATTTGATAACAATAAAATGGGATATATTCTCAATGGTTATATATCAGGCAATTTAGTTTACCTTATAACTGATGGTGGCAGAGATTATAAAAACGAATGGCTAAATACTAATTATCTTTATATTTTTGATATAGCAGATCCATTATATCCTATTCCAGTTGGTTGGTACAGTGCAGTTAATTTCCATGAAACAATGACCGTTATTGATAGCTATTGTTATTTTTTTGATCAAGAAAATATTGATCTATTAAGAATTCTAGAAACAACAAAACCAACAAAACCAAAGTTCATCGGTGATATCCCTAATCTTGTAAAAACAGGAGCCGAAATTTCAGTCTCTAACAACTTAGCTATAGCACAAGAAACTACTGAAAAAATTGCAATTTTGAATTTTACAAATCCAATAAATCCAACAAAGATAGGGGAAATTAATGGAACGGATTGGTCTAAATACATATTAGTTGATTCAATTGCCTATGTCATTGATACAAATACAAAATTGTTAGATATTTATGATATTTCTGATCCTAACAACCCAATTCTAAAAAATCAAACTTTGGTTAATGGTGCTATAAAAGCAATTGATTATCAAGACAATTATTTGTATCTTATAGGTTCATATTTGCAAATCATTGATGTATCAAATACTTCCTCTCCTCTTTTAGTTTCCTCGATTTTAGGTCTTGATGGTCCTGATTATGCTCAGTCATTAGACAAAAAAGGAAGTTATGTTTTTGTTATGGATTACAAAAATGGTGTGAAAATCGTTGACTATACTGATTATTTCAATCCAGTAGTTATTAGTACCTATTTCAATGAAAAGATGGAAAATGATGCATATAGTTCCTCTATTAATTTTTATATTGCGGGTAATTTTATGTATATCTATTATTCATCTCCCTTAACAACAAATTATATCGATATAGTTGATATTACCACTCCTGAAGTTCCCATCCTTAAATCTGAAATGCCAATTGCTGTTGAAATAGAAGAAGTATTTGTGAAAAATAAGATACTCTATGTCATTGACGCTGAAAAACTAAGTATGTATGATGTGACAAATTCTACCGATCCTACTTATGAAAATGAAATTTTAATAGAAGGATTAAGCAACATTTTTGTTGAAAACAAAGCACTTTATTTAACAAGCCCTACTACTAGTTTTGGAACTAATATAACAGTTTTCGATGTGAATGATATTTTAAATCCAATAAAAATCGATGAAGTAATATTAAGTAATCAAGTTTTTGATATGCAAATAAAAAATGATTATCTTTATGTTCTTTCAGATGAAATTATTGTTATTGATGCAAAAAATGCAAGCGATAATAAGATTATCAGCACCTACGTTGTAGATTTAGAATTCATGACAGAGAATGTAGGTAATTTAGTTGTCAGTGATAATAACTTATGTTTTAGCGATGGAGTAAAATTAGTTATTTATGATTTAACTAATCAAACAGAGCCAGTTAAAATCTCAGAGTATTTCCCTGCTGAGTATTATGAGGGATACCAAGATGATGTCTATGAAAATTACCCAATTAACTATGAAATTACTGGAATTTCACTTGAATCTGATTACATTGTAGTAGGAGCTTCTAGCCTAGGTGTTTATGTAGTTGGAGTTGATGATGACAGCGATGGATTAGCCACACTTGTTGAAATAAATGACTTTGGAACCAATTCACTACTAGCTGATTCAGATTCAGATGGATTAAGTGATTATTATGAGATTACTTATGGTCTCAATCCTTTAAACGATTCAGATCTATTGTATGACAATGACCAAGATGGATTAACAAATCAAATAGAATTCATTAATGGTACTCACCCACTATTAGCAGATACTGACGCAGATGGTTTATCAGATTCTCAAGAGCTAACTTTAGGAACAAATCCAATTTATTTTGATTCTGATGGAGAGGGATTAGCTGATGGTTTAGAAGTAAATGTTTTACTTTCAGATCCACTAATCA
>JAEOUJ010000146.1 GCA_016839405.1 Candidatus Gerdarchaeota archaeon
CAAATTTTATATACAAATTCATTAAATGATATTGCATCAGCAAAAGTTACATGCTATTTACATCTAAAAACAACACAGGTTCAATTGGATATTGATTTTGTTGGTTCTGATTCAGAGAGTATAGGTGGAATTAACTCCAAGTATTATACATCTTTTGAAGAAATTTCCGTATATGGGCAGATTAGAGGAGTACAAGTTATAGAATCAAACACTATTGAGTTAGAATATTTTTTAGAAGTTGTTGATAACAGTACAAAAATCCAATTTGCGTTATCAACAGATATTCCTGTTGGATTTGTTCGTAATGTGAAAATAACCTTTATACAAGACACAAAAGATTTCCTAACTCATTATAATTATGAATTAGGAGTGAATTGGTTAAGACGAATAGGCAACCAAAATGTTATTGTTATTTGTGATAAGGGTATTTCGCTTATGAATTGCCTTCCTCCACCACATTCTATATCTACTGTTAGTAATAAATTAGTTTTATCTTGGTTAGAAGTTAATCGTTATAGTTTTTTTGCAGATATAAATTATACGAGTTTGGTTATTTTAGATGATTTGAAAATTTCTCCAGACACATGGAACATAGGTAGAACAAGTAAAGATAACGAACCTTTAGTAAATGTATTTTCCATTACAAATTTTGAAAATCAAAAATTAGATGGCACAATTATAAAACCAGATTGGGTAGAAACTAACTTTACTGACTGGGAATTAAATATTGGAGAAACAATTTATTTGGAAATTATAATTGATAGATCAATTTCTAGAAATTGTGATTGTATCATATCCCTTCAGTGTTCTTTAGCTTCTTTTCCGGTAGATATAGAGATTTCAGGAAAAGTTGCTAATCTATCAACTGGCTCTATTGTAACAATTAGCTTATTGACATTAATATTAGTGATATTTGCAACAACTACAATAGTTTATTTTTACAAGAGGAATTATTTTGGAAATGAGAAACTCACTCAATCGGATTTAATTATAGAAGAAGAGATTTATTATAAAATTGATATTGATAAGTGGAAAGAAATATTAACTGTTAAAGAGTTTGCTATTTTTCAAATTATTACTAATGAAATTGAACTTACTCAAGCTGAAATTGTTAGGCAAACATCATTATCAAAATCAACTGTTTCAAGAGCAGTTGGTCGTTTGATAGCTAAAGGTTTAGTTAGGAAAGAGAAATATGGTATGAGTAATATTATTTCATTAAATAAAGAATTCTTCCTAAGCAATCACTATTAAAGTTCTCATTTTTCAGATTAAGAATGTAACAATTATTTATGCAATTAAATAACTATAGATATTGATGTGTAGAATCGTTTTTTTACAAAACATAATAAAATAGGTAAGAGAAATGAAAGCAAATAATTCACATATAAATAGGTTGAAAAAATGAATTGCCATAAGACTTTCTCTTATGACTAACTACTTATTTGATGTTTTGTTTTTTTATCTAACCAATCATCAGGCATTTCACAAGCAGTTGGGATGTTGGGATCAATTTCACCCATTAAATCATAATGAATTCCTATTGCTGCTTGCCTAGCTCCTCCCATAGCAGAAATAACTGTTGCTGCTCCTGTTACGATATCACCAGCTGCATAAACAAATTTCTTGCTTGTTCTGCCTAAACTATCAATTTCTATGTTACCCCATTTATTCGTTTTAATATCAGGAGTAGTGTTTGTTATCAATGGATTCGCATTATTACCAATTGCTATAACAACTAAATCAGTTTCAAACTCGAAGTAATCGTCCTTAATTGGTACTGGTCTTCTTCTACCTGAATCGTCAGGTTCTCCAAGTTCATATCTCTGGCATTTTATTTTGGTTACTTGCCCTTGCTCATTTCCAGTGATTTCTACTGGATTTGAAAGTAAATTGAAAATTACTCCTTCATCTTCAGCATGATGAATTTCTTCTGCTCTAGCGGGCATTTGTTCTCTTGCACGACGATAAACAAGTGTAACTTTAGATGAACCAAGACGTAATGCTGTTCGAGCACAATCCATGGCAACATTTCCTCCACCAACAACAGTTACATGCCTACCATGCATGATTGGAGTATTATAATCAGGAAATAGATAAGCTTTCATTAAATTTGATCTTGTAAGATATTCATTAGCAGAATAAACACCAATCAAATTTTCACCGGGCATATTCATGAAACGAGGTAATCCAGCTCCAACAGCAACAAATACTGCATCAAAACCATCTTTAGAAAAAAGTTCATCAATAGATCTACAAGTGCCTATTACGTGATTATATTTAATTGTAACACCAAGGCGTTCCAAATAATTTATTTCTTTTTCAACGATTTCTTTTGGTAAACGGAATTCAGGTATACCGTAAACAAGTACTCCTCCACCTTTGTGGAAGGCTTCGTAAATTGTAACATCATAACCGAGTAATGATAAATCACCTGCAACAGTTAATCCAGCTGGTCCTGAACCTATTATAGCGACTTTTCTACCATTGGGTTTAGCTTTCTTAGGTAATTTGACATGCCCACCTAATCGTTCATAATCCGCACAGAATTTTTCTAACCAACCAATTGCAATAGGATCATGTTTTCGACCAAGAATACACGTTTCTTCACATTGTGTTTCTTGGGGGCAGACACGACCACAAACAGCTGGAAGAACATTTGTTTCTTTGATTTTACAAGCTGCTTCAACAAATTTCCCTTCAGCTATTAATTTAATGAATTCTGGTATTTGAACTTGAACAGGGCAACCTTCAACACATTTCGGTCGTTTACATTGAAGACAACGAGAAGCTTCAGCTATTGCTTGCTCAGATGTTAAACCATAAGGTACTTCATCAAAATTTTTAACTCG
>JAEOUJ010000147.1 GCA_016839405.1 Candidatus Gerdarchaeota archaeon
AGTATTTCAATAGGGGTACCCATTTTTCCAGTATTCTCAAGTAGCTTAAATGGTGAACTACCAGAAATAAATGGTGGTGGCAAAACAATTGTTAATATTCTATCCTTTGGATTTAAATATCTTAGAATATTTTCTGCTATTGCTACCCCTGCTTTTGTATAATCATTATAGGTCCATGGTATCCATTTCTTATTCCCCATTGAACCAGAAGTTGTATACCAGAAGCCAACTATATCGGTAAGGATTATTTCCTCTACTGAATGTTTTTCCCATATAATACGCAAATCTTCAGCACTAACAAATGGAAGCTTACTCAATCCCTTATATCCCTTTAGTGATGAAATATCATCAATTGATTTTTTCCACTTATCATGATAAAGAGCTGATTTGTAAGCTCTTTGAATTAAATTTGATTCATCAATAAGATTAGTTAGATTTTTATAGAGTTGTTGGAATTGAGACAATTTCTTTACACCCACATTTTAGTATTAATGTACCTTTTGTAAGGTTTTTATTTAATAGATTAATAAACATCAATTAGCTATATGTATTCATTATATTTGCGGTTGGTATTAAATGGCCTTTGAAAAAATTATTTTTTTCATTATAAGACAAAGAATGAAGAGATTACGTAAACAGTTATCTAATGCTGATCAAGATTTTATTAAAAAACAGATAGAGAAACTTAATCCTCGTAAATTAAACTTGATTATAAAATATAATATTGTTAAGGGATTAAAGCATGCAGCTGAAAATTCTCCTTATTATAGGAAAATTCTTCCAGAATTTATCAAGGATTTAGAATTTAAGAATGCTGAATCTATTTTTGAAAAATTACCTTTTACTACCTCTGATAAAATATCAGAAAATTCGGAACAATTCCTAGCAATTCCAAAATCAGATGTTGTAAGTATTCATTTCACATACGGAACAACTGGTGGTAAAAAAACAATCTATAATTCAAAAATCGATGTTGATTTGATAAATTATAGTTATTCTTTGGGATTTCTTAATTGTAATATTGATAAATCAGATATAGCTCAAATATGTTATTCATATGGAGTTTGGGGATTAGCAGGAAACATCCAAAGAGCATTATTACAAAAAGATATTGTTGTATTGCCAACTGGTAATTATGTGAATTTTGAAGAGCAGAAGGAATTTATTGAAAAATTTAATACAACAGTATTATTCGGTACACCTTCATATATTTACAATCTTGCTAGAGAAATAGATTTAGCAGAAGAAAACAAGAAAAAAATGAAAGCTATTCTTGTAGGTGGGGAGGGATTACCAGAACATAGACGTAAAATCATAGAAGAGCGTCTTGGTGGAGAGGTTTTCATAAATTATGGATTAAATGAAGTTGGTGGGGGTATTGGTTCTGAATGCAGATGCCATAAAGGGTATCACATATTTCCAAATATCTTTATTGAAATCATAGATCCAAACACTGGCAAATTAGTGAAAAATGGTGAATATGGTGAACTGATAGTTTCAACTCTTAGAAGAGAAGCAATGCCATTAATACGTTATAGAACAGGCGATATTACTCGCGAAATTATTGGAGAATGTGAATGTGGATTGAAGCTTCCAAGGATAGATTATCTTAAAGGTAGAGCTGATGACAGAATTATTATAGGCTCAGCGGAAAAATATTATCCAATCACATTTGACTTATTATTCGATTCAATACCTGAGGTTAAAGATTATTGGATAGAAATTAGCACAAAAGATGAAAAAGATCATTTGAAGATATTTATATTAGCAGATTCATCTACTAAGAAGCTTGAAGAAAAGATTAATGAAAAATTATATTCAATAGATTCAATTAAAATTGATATTGAGACTACAAAAACAGTCAATAAACCTGAAATTGTTTTTATTAGTGAACTTCCAAAAGGGGCTAAAAGACAAAGACTAGTTGATAAAAGGAAATTTCTTAATTAGCAGTGAGCTTCTTAAAAGAACTAGAAAACAATTTTAGAGAAGTAAAAATATAGTATAAAAGAAAGTAATAATATGAGTTGATTTCTTTGTGTGGAAGATTTGCACGATTTTCACCAGCACATGTTTTTAGGATGCTTTTTCAATTAGAAGAGTTTTTAGAGTTACCACCTCAATATAATATTTCTCCTGGGCAGGATATTTATGCAGTTCGAGGAATAGTTATTAGAGATGAACAAGCAAAAAAAGCTGCACCAAAAGCTGATATAACAGAAGTTTCTTTTAAAAAAGAAGTTGCACCTTTTCGATGGGGATTGATACCTTTTTGGTCAAAAGATCCTGATATTGGTAACCGAATGATTAACTCTCGATCAGAAACAGTAGCAGAAAAACCATCTTTTAGAAAAGCATTCAAATCACAAAGATGTTTAATCCCAGCAGATGGTTTTTATGAATGGCAAAAAGTAGATGATGGTCCAAAACAACCTTATTACATCCATATGAAAGATAAGAAACCTTTTGCTTTAGCAGGTATTTGGGATAAATGGAAAAATCCAGAAGGCGGAACAATTGAATCTTGTTCTATATTAACTACTGAACCAAATGCTGTCTTAAAACCAATTCACAAAAGAATGCCAGTTATAGTTAACCCAAAGAAATATGATTTTTGGCTTAATCCAACTATTGAGGATATTGATGATCTTAAAGAACTACTAAAACCCTATGACACAAAGGTTATGGAAGCTTATCCTATTTCAAGATATGTTAATAGTCCAGAAAACAAAGGAGAAAAATGTATAGAAGCTTTTAACGAAAAATACCAACAACAAAAATTATTCTGAAAGATATAAATTCAAAAAAGATTGCCCAGTAGGAACAGTTTTTTTTCTCTTTTTCATTCTTTTCTTAGCTTGCCAAAGGAGATCATCATCAGAATAAGCAGAAATAGGTATATCATTAGTTTGACCCTCACTGGAGTTAGGGGTACCAAATGCTTCCAAACCAATGTTCTGAGCATTAACTACATCTTCAGGTTCCGTTTCCAAGCCAAAAGTTCTGATGCCTAGAAGCATCTGCCTAATATAAAAGAACCGATCAATATCCTCAGCATATTTTGGATGTCTTGCTCGTTTGAAAACGGGTCCTTCACCAAAGGTAATTATCCAAGGGAACTTATCATAAATCAACCATTCTGTATCAGAATTCAAACCCTCTCTTTGACAATAATCCAAAAAGGCAAAAACACCTGGTGGCATAGCTTTATACTGAAGAGGGTGGCGTCTAATTGGTGAATAAGTTACTACATGAGGTTTTAAAATCTCAAATGGTAAATTGTATATCTTCTTACCAAACTCCAATAAAAACTCTTCACAGCGATTAAAAGCAGGCTCGTTATGACATCTTCGAGGGCGGTTTATCTCTGTATATCGATTTACAAATGGCTCCGCTGGTGCGGTGAGTAGTATTTCTAAAACTTTACGTTGAGCAGCTTGACTAACTGGCGACCAATCACTTCTTATAGCTTCGAAACCCTTGATTTCTATTTTATCTGAAAAAATACTTGAGTAAGCATAGGCTTTCTTTCTATCAGGTTTGAAAATACAGCGATAAGCAATATCTTTCAAAGATAATTCGATTGGTTTTGGAAAACTCTTATTCAGTATCTCGAGCATTTGGTCTATTAGTTGTAAGAGTTGTTTTTTCTTAATCTCTTTTTCGAGAGGATTTGTTTCATGGTATATATCAGCAATTAAACTCGAATCCATCAAGCGAATAAATGCAGAATCTGTATCTCCATAAATCATTTCACAAGGAACAACTTTCTTAGAAACCTCTTCCAACAGCTTCTCAAAGCTAAGCAAATATGCTCGAGCGGAATTGGAAATAGCTCCTGCAATAGGTTGTGAGTAAAACCTACTCCGAATGTAGAAATGAGCGCCATACATTGCATTCGCTACGATTTTCATAGAGTTTTGTTCTCTGTTTAAGGTAGTTAGTTTGTTCTCAATTATTTTCTTATCTTTTAATTCAGTAGTAACCTCTAATTGTTGTTTTAATCTTCTAATAGCCTCTTTCTTTGCAACTCGCTTTTTGATCAGCTCTTGCTCCATAATTGAAAGCGCCGATTGAGTATCTTGTCTAAAAAGCTTCAAGGTATCTCCCCAATCTTCCCCATCGTGCCATTGTTTTAAAGTTTCAGCACCGATGTTTTGAGCTACCATAACGCTTGGATACATCGAACGAAAATCTACCACGATCACCCCTGTATGTAGCATTCCCTTTGGATAAAGCACAGTTCCCCCTTCATGAGGATGTAATTGCCTTTCAATAGCATTCTTCTCAACCTCAATCCCAACAGGTCTTTTAGGAATCAAAACATCTTTTTTCTTCAAATATCTCATTAGCTCAAATTCGCCATTTAATCGCTCTGTGCACTTATTTCCTTCAAAAGGTGGATAGCCCGTTACTCGCAAGGTTTCTACCCATCCTGTCATTCCGATCTTCCAATAAATATCAAAAATCAGCTTTGCGTCTTGAAAACAATTCTTTGCTAGTAATTTTGCATGTTCTTGGTTTTCATCTATTATGGCACTTTTCCAAACATCCTCAATATTTTCGATCCGTTCAAAATTGGTTATACCAAGCAACTCTTCAGCAATATCGTGCAATTCTTTCTTGCCTGAACGTGGATGAATTCCCCATGTTCTTAATGCTAAATCATATACCTGTCGACCTTTCATGCGATAACCAAGCAAACTGCTTGAGTAGTAGCAGCTATCTTTCTTAAATACTGAAAACAAATAAGTTGGAATCTTCAAAACTCGCATTCTGTGAAATAGATAGGGAAAATCAATTGTATCCCCACGATAGGTAGCAATAATGTCCGGCTGAATCTCCTGTAAATAATTTATAAAATCGATAATGATCTTCTTCTCTGCATCATTGGAATCCTCTTTCAGAAGAAATATTCTCCCTTTTTCAATCTGTGGAGTAGTTGAATGCATTACTGTTATAGCAACAATTCGTTTGTCTTTTTTCTTGAATAATTCATCAAGACATCCTTCTCCACGGGGGAGTTTCACACTAATACTCATAAGTTTCAAAGGATAGAAATCATCAGGTGAAACATCAAGACTATCAATAGGAGAAATATCACGATAGCTTGCTTCAAGAAAAAGCTCTCTGCCATTTTCTAATAGTTTTGTAGTCTTTACAGAAACAACATTCAAACATTTTATAGATGTGTCAATAAGAAAGCGTTGATAATAAGTAAGGTCGTATTCATAACATTCATGACCGAATTTCTGAATCTTTTGAACCAAGTCTTTTATTTTATTAGGGTTAGGACAATAAACACGATATAGTTTGATTGGTTTATCACCAAGAAAATACGCTCTTGAAAGAGCTTCCTCATACTTAGAAACAGATTCACTAATAGTTGGTTCTTGTGCGAAAAGAATCTTAACCTCAGGGTGTTTGCGTACATAAAAATAGGGGATAAAATCCTTGATGGTAACTAATACCTGTTCATCTTTCCTTTTACCAAATAACCTCAAAACCGGAGCTTTTTCTTTTTCATCGAAGCTATAATCAAGATCTGTTAGTAGGAATTTTACCTCAAGTAATTTCTTGGTCATCTGGCAATTGGTCTCCGCTAATCCTACTTTCCTATTCAGTCCCATAATTTAGGGAAGAATATTAGTAGCTAAGCGAATAAAAGAACTAAAAGTAGAGGGAGTTAGATGAAAGTAAAATTCAAATCTCATAGAGTAACCATTTGCTATTAGAAAATAAAAATGACATGGTAAGGATTATTACCATTCGTCATCATAATCTTCAGAATCCCATTCAGGATCATCAGCTGAAACATCCCAGTTTTCTTCGTCTTCAAGCCAAAGCTCTTCATCAGCGACTAATTCAACTGGTTTTTCTGCTTTTGGTTTGGGTTTTGTACCGCCTGCTTTTTCTTTGCTTTTTTCTATTTTCTCTTTTGCTTTCTTTTCTGCTTCTTTAGCTTTTTGTTTCTTTGCTGCTGTGGTGATCCAACTAACTTTAATATTAAATTCGCCTCCTTTATTTGTAGAAACATAATTAATATCACATTTCACATCAGGTTGATCAATAACCACCTCAAATTCAGATCCTTCCCAGATTATATCCGGGACTTCTTCATCGATAGAATCAGATAGCATTAAAAATAGTTCTACTAATGATTTCTTGTTTGTTTGTTTGGTAAGCGAATATTTCATACTTGTATCACCCAAGTTTTGATGATTATTTTTTCATTTAGAGATTTTTCTAGTTTCTATAATTTATCTTTTTCCATTGCCACTAAGAAAAATAGAATATATTACTCTTTTGTATTTTATGCTCAATACAACAGTATTATTAAGAAAAAACATAATTAAATACCTTAGAATATTGTATATGTAATTTTTGAGGAATAAAAGATGAGTGAAGTAGAGAAATTATATAATTCCTTTGAGGATGATTGTGAGAAAGGGAATTTTGAAAATGTAGAGCAAGCGATTCAAAAATTGGAACAGCTCTCAAAAGAACAAAAAGAAGTTAAAGAGTTTTATTCAAAAGCAGTTGCAAAAGCTCTTGAAATGTTCAAAGGTCGATTCTCATCCACTAAGGTTAAAAAGATGATTGCTAGTGTCGAAGATTTAGTTACGAAAAATCCTAAAGATGAAAAATTAGCCAATAATTATGCAAAAGTATTGAGAACTTCACTGGTTGCTATGAGTTCAAAAGGACAACCAAATGCGATGCAAGAAATAATTACTTATCTTGAGAATTTGGCAGAAAGTTATCCTGATAATATTATTGTACAGGAAGAATTATCATTAGCGTCACATGAAATTTCACAATATTGGAAAAATAGGGGAGATTTTAAAGCTTTAAGAGATCGCACACAAAAATTCAGAAAATTAGCTGAAAAATATCCTGATAATGAAGAAATCAAGTTAAATTTAACTCGATCACTTGTTCTAGAGATTGATAGTTCCCAGAAAAGTGATATTGCTAAAATTGATAATATTTTGCTCGAAATTCAAGAATTATCTCAATCTATGCCTGCTAATATTGGTTTACAACTTGAATGGGTACATGCATATAGAACTGCAATGGATAGAAGTCATGAAAAACCAGAAGATGCTAAAAGATGGTTAGGTTCAATGAAAAAAATTGCTGAGAATAAAAAAGAAGAAGCATTCAAATTAGAGTTAGCAAAAGGTTACCTAAATGCAATATCTTTCTTGGGTGAACAAAATAAAGAAGAACTTTCCAAACATCTTGATGATCTTGAAATGTTAGCAGATACAACAAAAGATAATCTTGAATTACAAACTATTTACGCTCAAAGTCTAATCACATCATTGAAGATACTTGGAACAAGTGATATGAAAGAATCTCAAGAAATTTTAGATGAATTAAAAGAGTTAGTAGACAATTACCCTACCAATAATGCTATTATTGAAATCTATATTGAATCGCTAATTGGAATAATTGGTTTACTAGCACAAGAACAAAGAGCTGAAGAGATAAATGCAATATTAAATCAATTTGAGGAACTAGTAAAGAAATTCAAAGGAAATGAAATAATCGAAAAAACATATGATCAATTAATTGATCAATTAAAATTCATAGGTTTTGAGAAGGAAAAGAAAAAGAAAAAACCAAGAGATTTAGGTTATATGTGATATTTCAAAAAATTATTTTTTTTTCTTTATATTATTATGCTCAATCTAAATAACATACTAGAATTTCTATGTTAAATTTAGAGAATATTTCCTTAATAATTTCACTAACTTTTGGCCACTCTAATTTATCAATCCCACAACCAATTTTAGGCATAGCTATTTTTTGGATATTTTTTTCATTACAAATATCTCGCATTTTAATTAATGATTGTTTTAAAGTTTCATAAGTAGGTTTATGCCAAACATTTTTTTTAGTAATTAAATTAAAAACTCGACCAAGAAGAATACAAGTGGGATGTTCTAATAATTTGGGATCTATATGGGAGAATTGTTGTTTAAGATTAAATTTCTTATTGAATGGAACAGCAATTCCACCTCCCATAACATAATCTGAACTTATACAATGAGCAAGATAATATTCTTCTGAAACAGAAAATAAATCCATTTGAATCTCGTTATAAATCATATATTTTCATCACTAAATTAAATTGCGTAACTAAATCTTTTTTGATTTGCCATCAAATTTTTTTGAAGAGAGTTTGAAATTAATAATGGTTATGTTTAAATAAGACACCACCCAAGTAGTAACTAAATAGACTGTCTAATGGTGATCAAAAATGCGAAAAAAGACATGTAAATATTGTGGAGAATATATAGAAGATGATTCAAGATTTTGTTATTATTGTGGCTCAAGTGTGGGAACTGAAAAAAACATAGAAGGGAAAAAAGAGGATATATATTCGCACACAGTTAAAACTGACTACAAAGAACCTGTTAAAGGAAAAAGTAGAAGAAAAATCACTTCAGGAGTTATAAT
>JAEOUJ010000148.1 GCA_016839405.1 Candidatus Gerdarchaeota archaeon
AAGGCAATTTTCACAGCATTTGGTTTGGAACCCCATTGAGCAATTATGAAGTAGGATGGAATTAACATTAATTCCCAGAAGACATAGAATAATATCAAGTCACCTGCTAAGACTACACCAACCATTCCTGCGACATAAAGTACTAAAAGAGCATAGTAAGCTCCTTGCTTTTCTTCATTTTTCATATATCCAAAGCTATAAGCTATAGCAGCTAGACATAATATGAAGATGATCGCAACTATTGGAAAGCTAAGATTATCAGAGACAAGTGAAAACCATGCTTCAAAATTCCTTCCACCTAATTCGAATTTTAACCATGGAATTTCGTATTTCAATACTCCATCAAATGTTCCACCATTATAAACGGTGCCAAAACTTAAAGCAAAAAATACTGCTGCAATCAAGACGAATACAAATGCAGACCATTTGCTTAGATGGACATTGATTTTACCAAATAGGAATACTATGATTGGTGAAGCTACTAATATGGCTATTGACACTACTAGAAATATTGGTAACATTTTCTTTTTGTCCTCCTATGCCACTACAAATAATAGTACTGCTAGTATGATTATTGCTCCTAACAGCATGTAGATGAAGTTTACCGATAAAATTCCCGTGTGGGTTTTTCTGAAAACTTCAGCTGTCTTCGTTGTTCCTGATGCGATGACATAATTTGTTCTGTCTATCACTCTCAAGTCGAAGTATTCATAACTCAATTCTGCAAATCGTTTGAATTTCCTAATGAACCAATAAATAGCAGTATTCATGTACCATCTCATTGTGAAGAAGGTAGTTATTGCATGCATGAATTTATTTTCTTGCACTTTCTTAGTGTCCCATTGTCTACCTATATAGAAGAGGTATCCAAATGTGAAACTAATTGCTAAAGCTATTATTGTTGCTAAGAATGTCCAAGAACCGAAAACATGTCCTAACCATTCACCATAGTGTATTGGTGCTTGTTCAGCAGTAAATGATGCTGCAGCAAACCAATTATTATTTGTCATGAAATTCTGAACTAATGGTCCTAGGAATCCCATTACAATAGTTCCAGCTGTTAAGATCCAGAGTGGTAACCACATAACAATATTTGTTTTATGTAAGTGTCCATCATGTTCTTTCTCAACATGTTCAACATTCTTCGATTTTTCACCTAAGAAAGTGTAACCTATCATTCTAAGTGTATAAAAGAATGTCATAGCTGCAACTAATGCTGCTAATATTAGGAATATTATCCCTGCTGGATTTCCTTCAACATGGAATAATTCCCAGCATGTCTCGAAGATTGATTCTTTACTAAAGAATCCTCCAAGCACTGGAAGACCTGCTAAGGATAAACCACCAATTAGCATTGGCCAAAAGACTTTGGGCATATCTTTTCTTAAGCCACCCATTTCATCCACATACTTTGTGTGAACTGTATGAATTACAGCTCCTGCGGATAGAAACAGCAATGCCTTAAAGACAGCATGTGATAACATATGGAATGAACCTGCAAAATATCCTGCGAATTCCATAGCTCCACCTTGAGGTGCTATTAAACCACCTACGCCTAACCCTAAGAACATATATCCTAGTTGTGATATTGTGCTAAAAGCTAGAATCTTTTTGAGCTCTAAATTTGCCATACCCATTGTTGCTGACATAAAGGCTGTAAAACCTCCAACTGCTGCAACAACTAGGAAGTATATTTGTAACGATTCATGTCCAAGTTCATGTAGACCTAAGTACCACATTGGGAAGGTTCTTACAACCATATAGATACCTGCTTTAACCATAGCTGCAGCATGAATAAGTGCTGAAACTGTAGTTGGTCCTGCCATAGCTTCTGGTAACCAGAATTGCAATGGAAATTGAGCAGATTTACCTATTGGACCTCCAAATATGAGTACTGCAGTTAAAACTAGAATTTTTCTATCGTGAAGGGCATCAATCCAAGTTAAATCACTAAACAATTCATTATAGTTTAATGTTCCTGCTACAAAGAAAACGATTAGAATTCCAGCTAACATCATTACATCACCAATTCTAGTGGTAATGAATGCTTTCAAGCCAGCATGACTGTTATAGTCACCCTCGGTCTCTTCTTTAATTGTAACTTCTCTTGGATCTTGTGGTTCTTTCTTTGTAAAGAAGTACCCAATCAAAGCATAAGAACAGAATCCTACTATTTCCCAGCCAACAAATGATTGGAAGAAATTATTAGCCATTACTAGGAAAACCATTCCACCAATGAACATTTGCATTAGGAACCAGTAGCGGTTTAGGTGCTTATCATCTTTCATGTAGTTGACACCATAAATCATGATCATTGTTCCTACACCAGTAGCAAAACAAGCTATCATAACTGTTAATGGATCAACTAAAACACCAAATTCCACTGAATATTGTGTTCCATTTAGACTTGGGAACCAAGTAACTGAAAATAGTTCTGTGCCTGTACCTCCCATGTAGATATCAACAACCAATAGAAGACTGAAGATAAATGCAACAAAAGAGGTAGCAGTTGCCATCCAATTTCTAATTCCTAGCATTGTTTTCTTAAAGTTGCCATCTTTTAATTTGTTGGCAATGAAACCAATAATTGGAGTAATTAGAGCTCCTCCAAAAGGAATAGCCCAATTTAGAATAGCAGCGGAATCAAGTAACATTGTTTATATCTCCTAATGTTTCAATTGTGATAATCTTTGAGAGTTTAGGGTAGCATGCATTCTGTAGGCTTGAATTATCAAGGCTAAAGCAACACCAGCTACACATCCTCCAACACAGATGCTTAAGATAACAACTGCATGTGGGAGAGGATCGACTATTGCTTCTGTTCCAAATATATTTGAAAATGCTATAAAGTTCAAGTGAGCTGCATCAAGTAACAACTCAATTGCAATTAAAAATTTAATCAAGTTTTGTTTTGTTGTCAAACCATAGATTCCAATAGCGAGTAATGCTACAGAAAATCCAAGAATAATGTAAATATTATCGAATGGAATGTCTATTGTAACTGCCATGTTTTAAGCATCCTCCTCATCTTGGAAAATTTCTTCAGCATCCTTTCTTTCAAGGATGACGAATTTATCCGTTTCACACATTTCTTGCCTGAATTCACTGCATTGATCTTCAATTCCTTTAACGAGTGTTGCAGCAGATTCAGAAGCGATTAATAGAATAATACCGACAATTATTATATCAACGCCTTTAGCGTCCCAAAGTACATAACCCACTGCTCGACCTACATCACGGAAGGTAGCATTACCTTCAATGAAAGTATGATCAATTCGTGAATCATCACCAGTATCATCTATTCTTAAACTGTTGAGGTTTTCTGGATCATTAAAATCAATTAGACCGTACATCAAAAAACCCCAAACGCCAAGGACAAGTACTATACCTGAAATGAAAATTGTTATTTTTCGTGTTTTTCTTTTCATGTATTAGCTTCCTCCTTCTCGAATAGCTTATCTAGATCCTCGACGGGTTCACCAGATTCAAACCGTTCTGTGAGAGCTACTGTTGATATCAGTAGAACTGTTACAGCTCCACCATAAATCATCAACTGAAAGAGCGCTACCCACGGAGCGTTTAAGATCCAGAATACACCTGCCAATGCAATACTTAGAATAGCTAAAGCAACTGATGCATAGATTAAATCTCTTAATTCTATTGCTAGAATTGCTGCTGCTACCACAATGACAAGTAAAATGATTAACAAAATTGTTTTTGCATCCATTTTTCTAACACATCCTGTTTCTCACTCGCGTGTCGCTCTTAGCTCTGATCCTCCTCTTTGGCTTCTTCCGCTTTTTTCACTAAAGATGGATCTTCTTTTTCATAGATGATCATCTCATCTTGTGCAAAAGCAGAAAGTTCAATGTAATCAGTTAAGAATAATGCATCATATCTACATGCTTCTTCACAAAGTCCACAGAATATACATTCACCTAAATTGATCACTGGTCGTTTTCCTGTTTTTGTTACTTCTGAGGGAACCATTTCTATTGCTATAGGCGGACAAGCGCGTTCACAAGCACGACATCCGGTGCACTTCTCAAGAATGAGAACATGTGCTCCTCGAAGGCCTTTCTCAGGTTTAATTCCTGGTTCGAAAGGATAATCTATTGTCGCTTTCTTTTTCTTGAAAGCATTCCTTAATGCTTCCCAGATTATAACTCCTGGTCGTGTCATTCTTCTTTATTCCTCCTTCACGTTCCTCCTGCGAAGTATGCTAGTCCTTCATATCTCGACCATAGGACTTGATCCATGAATGGTACCCAGAAGAATGTTACTACGAATAATCCCAAACTTATTGGAATTAACCACTTCCATGAGAATTCTAAAAATTGCTCAATTCGCAATCGTGCCATCAAAGCTCGTACTGTTGATAAGATTAAAACTAATAGAGTTGTTTTTATTGCAAACATTAAAGTATAATAAGCAATACGAATTGCTGCTACCCATAAAATACCTGTTGGATCAGCTAAGGAAGCTCCTGTACCTAACCAATCAGCAAATGCGGGTATCCACATTTCAACTCCAACCGGACCACCAAGGAATAAAGCGGTAGCTATTCCTGCACCATAAATCATTTGTAAATCAGCACCAAGTCTAAAGAATGCTAATTTTTTACCAGAATATTCTACTTCCCATCCACCAACAATTTCTGTTTCTGCTGTTGGAATATCAAATGGGCTTCGCTCAAGTTCTGCTTGTGTTGATAGCATGAATATAAGGAAGAATAGAAACATTGGTAAACTAAATAGAACAGGCCGGTGACTTTGAAGTTGCCAATCTACCATCCCTGCAACACTAAATGATTGGGTTCTTAATGCAACAGCAAACATTGCTAGAAGTATTGGTATTTCATAGCTTAAAAGCTGTGAAGCGGCACGCATTGTTCCTGGCATAGCCAACCTGTTTGCTGAAAACCAACCAGCTAAATAAATGATAATTGCAATAATAGTCGTAACGAAAGCTAATAATAAAATGTCGCCTTCAAAGGAAATTAATCCTCGAGTATTAACTATAGGAATGAATAATAAAGCAAATAGTGGTAAAATTAAGCCAAACATTGCTGTTATTCTCATGCCCCATTTATCTGCTGCTTCTGGTTCAATGTCCTCATTAGACATTAATTTCAAGAAATCTGCTAAAGGTTGCAAAATTCCTTTGAACCCAGTATGAAGTGGACCGATACGATCTTGCAGAGCTGCATAAAACTTCCGATCTACCCACTCATCAAATAACGCTATGGAGATACAGAAGAATATTCCTGGGAAGAAAATAATCCCTAGGATTAGTAATAACCATTCAGCCCAAATTGCTAACACCATTATTTCTTCCATCCTTTATTGTCATACCAGTCTTTTCGATATTTTCGAATTTGCTCGAGATTCCAGGTCCAAACTTTTGGTTTTCTTCGGTCTTTATTTACAAAAGTGATTAATCTATCTTCACAGCTAAAGCATGGATCTAATGATGCTAAGGATATAGTTGAATCAGCAATATAATCTCCTTTCAACATTTCTGCAACAGAAAGAATATTTGCTAATGTCGGAGTAGTTACTTTTAATCTATAAGGTTTATTTGTGTCATTTGACCAGAGATAATGTATAAGTTCTCCTCTTGGTGCTTCAGTTCTTGATAATATTTGTGCTTCTGGAACTTTTCTTGGTGGTTTTGCGAAAATTGGTCCTTTGGGTAGATTTTCAATCATCCATTTGATGTAATTTATTGCTTCAACTGTTTCAAGGACTCTAACAACTACTCTAGAGAATACATCATTTGTATCATATGTTATAACATTGAATTGATCTCTGAATTCTGGATAAGCTGAGTATGGATCATCATATCTTACATCTATTTTCAAACCAGATGCTCTTGCAGTAGGTCCAACGGCACACAACTCTTTTGCTTTGCTTGGTAATAAAATACCAATTCCTTGAGTACGTAATCGAATAGTATCTTCTTTAAGTGCTATGTCTATATATCTTTTTACACGCTCAAGAGTAAGATCCATGTATTTCATAATACGGTCCATTTGTGCTTGTGATAGATCTCTTCTTGTCCCGCCAATCTCATTTATGGCATAATTAACTCGATTTCCTGAGATGTCTTCTAAAAGGTCCATAGTTAACTCTCGATCTCTCCAAGAGAGCATAAATAGAGTATCAAAACCAATTTCATGTGCTGCAACACCTAACCAAAGAATGTGACTATGCACACGCTCAAGTTCTGCTACAATGGTACGGATATATTGCGCTCTCAATGGAACTTCAAATCCTTCTAAAGCTAATGCTGTTTCAGTTGCATTTGCTAAAGAGATCGAATGAATGTGACTACAAATACCACAGATTCTTTCAACCAATGTTAGATTCGCTGAATAAGTTTTTGTTTCTGCTAGTTTTTCAATTCCACGATGAACATATCCAATACGTGGAGTAGCATTAACTATAACTTCTCCTTCGACTTCTAACAAAAAGTGAGTTGGTTCTTTAAGAGCTGGGTGTTGTGGTCCAAGAGGAATTTCCATTGTTCTGGGCATACAAGCTGCACATCCAGTATCGGGACCTTTAACTTTGACTGTTTTCTTTGCCAAGTTATCACCTCAAGTTTTCTAAGCCTTTTTGGCTTCCTTTTTAGCTTCCTCTTCCTTCTGGATATCCAGTAGGAAGTCTTTACGCAATGGATGAACACCATCTGGAAAATCTTCGGGTAAGATTAACCGTTCTAATTGTGGATGATCATCAAAAACAATTCCCATCAAATCGAATGCTTCTCGTTCGAAAAATTGTACACCTGGAATTATAGAGCTAGCTGATTTGATATGTGGATCATTTCTATCAGCACAATCAACACGTAAATTGATAGTAATAGCTGTTTCATTATTATGAGGTGGTACAATATCAAAATGATAAACTGCAGCTATTATACCATCTGGAGTATCAACAGATGAAACTGCAATCATATGCCAAGCATTCCATTTTTCTTTGGCAAATTTAAAGACCTCTAAGTGGTCAGGATTTGCTACTTTGACATTGACTCTACGTGGAAGCTGAGCTTCAGCAACCAAGAGCTTATCTCCGAATTGTTCTTTTAATGCGTCAACAACTTTTTGTTCTCGTTTCAAGTCACTCATTATTCAGCAGGAACCTCCTCAGATTTTTCATATTTTTTCAAATCAATCTTGGTAGGATCGATAACTGGAACATCTTTACCTTCCAGTTTAGCTAACAACTGAGCAACTCCATAGACAATCGCTTCAGGCTTTGGAGGACAACCAGGGATATAAACATCAACTGGGATAACAGTATCAATTCCCAGACAGGGAATGTAACTATGACGGAAAATACCTCCACTACAAGCACAAGCACCAATCGCAACAACGAATTTGGGATCAGGTGTTTGCTCATACAAAAGCTTTAAGCGATCTTTCATCTGCTGTGTCGCAGGTCCAGTCACCACTAAAACATCAGCATGCCGTGGACTACCTTGTATCAGAATGCCAAAACGTTCAACATCGTAACGCGGGGTTAAAACATCAACAACTTCTATGTCGCAACCATTACATCCGCCGGTGTTTACATGAATAATCCAGGGTGACTTTACTCGAGACCAAAGAACAATCTTATTGACTAATTTCTTTAAGACCATATCTTTATTTCACCTTCTGAGTGTTATCACTCCCAATAAACCAATTCCGGCAAATATAGCTGCCATACCACTAAACTGATAGATATACTGATAATCTGCAGTTAGTGTCACCATAGCTGTTGCTAGTACAAATGCTAAAATGTCGAAAATTGTAAAGTAAATTGCGAAAATGAAACTATTGGGGTAAAATTGTGATTGGCCACTCACCATGTCTTCTCCGCAGGCATAGCTTTTCAGCTTGTCTTCTGTAGGTTTTCGGGGGGCTAACCCTCTGCCTAATAGATACAATAGTATCACGGCGAGTAGGACTAAACCAAACGCTATCCAAAGTATATAAGGTTCAGTTACCATTGTTCTATACATCGCCTATAAAATTTTCAATTGACTAGTCAACTCTTTGAATTGAATTTGCATTATTAAAAAGTTTTGTGCTTATTTTATTTTTATGCCCTTAGAAATTAAAGTAATATTCTTATTGTAGCTCTTGATTTCTTATTTCATATCGAATAAATGAGATAAATCAAGTATTTTTTTATTATTTAAAAAAAGGATTTCCATCAATATTTTTAACACGTCAAAAAAATAGGTAATTTCTTAAATTTAATCGAAATGATTTTACTATAATTTTTTAAAATAATTATCTTAGGATAGATTCACATTGACCAAAAATAAATTAGAAAAAGATAAAACAAAATCCTCAGTTTCACCTAATTATGCTATTAATGATGATTTTAAACCTTTTAGTGAATCTAACAATATTTTTGGTCGACTTATTTGGGATAAAGATTTTAAATTTTATAAAAAATATATGTATGATAAAGTTCCAGAAATACTAGATGATTCACAACCTGGTTATACCCAAATTGATCATGCTTTAGCTATTGCCTCTTGGACTGTTCATGATTATTTTAAGAATGCATTTTTATGGGAAAAACTTGGTTCACCAGTTAATGTTATGGAAATGGCTAATCTTGAAAAGTATGAAATTAATGATCATAATATTGAAAAAATCACTAAAACAATAAAAGCTGCTGCCAAATCTTTTGGTGCTTCGCTTGTAGGCATTGCACCTTATGATAATCGTTGGACTTATACTGAGGATCGAGGTGAATTACCGATAGTTATGCCTAAAGAAGTTAATTCTGTAATTGCAATAGCTATTGAAATGGATGCTAATGCTATTAGTACAACTCCATCTATGGCTCAAGGATTTGCTAACGGGCTTGGTTATTCTAAATTAGCTTTTTTGGTTTCTTGTTTAGCAGAATTTATTAGAAAATTAGGTTATATAGCTATTCCTTCTGGTAATGATACAGCATTATCAATACCTATTGCTATCGATGCAGGACTTGGACAAATTGGTAGAAATGGTTTACTTACTACTAAGGAATTTGGTGCTAGAATTAGACTTTGTAAAGTCTTTACCAATATGCCATTATTACATGATGAACCTATTGATTTTGGTTTAACTGATTATTGTAAGCGATGCAAAAAATGTGCTGAAGCATGTGAAGTTGATGCTATTTCTTTTGATGAAGAACCATCATTTAAGACACATAGCAATTGCAATAATAAAGGTATTTTAAGGTGGGCTGTTAATGGTGAAAAATGCTATCAATTTTGGATTGATAATGGTGGTGAATGTTCTACATGTATAACTTCATGTCCATTTAATTTAAGATCAGGAAAAAAGTATCTTGATCCTCAAGAATATTGGGAGAGAAAATTAACTAATGAATAGGTGATTTTCAATTGCAAGATTTAATTAATGAATTATTGGATCTATTGGACAAAGAAACTTCTGATACAAATTATCTAGTTGAATCATTTGTACTTGTTAATAAAAAACAATCTGGTAAATTAGTTCTCGAATTATTAAAAGAGAAATATGACCTTACCAATAAAAAACTCTCTATTCTTAATGAACAAGCATTACCATATACACCAGATGAAGTTTATTTAGAAATACTAGAAAAATTGTTAAGACATAGGAACAGTTCTAATGAATTGAAATCTCTTGTTATACAAAAAATTGGTTGGAGAGGTAAATATGCAAAATCTCTTACTTCAAATCTTGTGGATATTTTAGAGAGTAATAATTTACTAAAAGGTATAACTTCTATTGCTTTATCAGAGCTTGAATGGGAAAAAAAAGAGATTTTAGTTCCTTATCTTATTGAAGTATTAAGGAAGGAAAGAGAATATACTATCAGAATGAATGCTGCTAGACAATTATTGAAATATGATAGAATCAATTCTGATGTACTTCCTGCATTAATCAAAGCTTTGGAAATGGATCAAGATTTTCGTGTTCGTCAAAAAATAGCCCATTATATTGGTGAATTAGGTCGAAAAGAAGCAATTCCCAATCTTGAAAATGTCATAAAAAATGACAACCATACTTTAGTTAGATCTGTTACTTCTCGAGTTATAAATGAACTGAAGGAATTAAAATGAAAATCAATTTCTTATTAATAGTAATTAGCATTTTATAAAGAAAAATTTCTAAGAGCTTGATTAGTTCTCCTAAAATTGTAGAGTAATTA
>JAEOUJ010000149.1 GCA_016839405.1 Candidatus Gerdarchaeota archaeon
ATGCACCAACACCTTTTGGACCATAGAGTTTATGTGAGCTTAAAGAAAGCAGATCAACTCCTAAATCCTTTACATTTAGAGGTATTTTACCAACAGTTTGAACAGCATCTGTATGAAAAATAGCTCCTGCATCATGAGTGATTTCAGCTAGCTCCTTAATTGGTTCTATTGTTCCTATTTCATTATTGGCATGCATGATTGAAACTAAACCAGTATCTTTTGTTATAGCTTTTTTCAGATTTTCAGGATCTACTAAACCAAAATTATTAACAGGAAGATAGGTAACTTTTATGCCTTGGGTCTCTAAAAATTCTGCTGTTCTTAAAACAGCTGGGTGCTCTATAACAGATGTAATAAGGTGTTTTTTCTTATTTTTTTTGGAAAGTAAAAATCCTTTTAATGCGGTATTGTCAGCTTCTGTACCGCCAGAATTAAAAATAATCTCTCTTGATTGTTCTGCACCAATTAATTTAGCTACATGTTCTCGAGCATCAATCATAGCTTGAGCTGCATTTCGACCTAGTTCATACATCTGTGATGCATTGCCATATTCTTCACCAAAGAATTTTAGCATTTCTTTTTTAACTTCTGGATCAACTGCTGTAGTTGCTCCATGATCCATATAAATTCGCATTGCTTCTTGGGTCATATTCCTTACCTTACTTTCCATTAAATAACAACATATTGAATATTAACAAAAGAATATTCATTAATTTTCTTAAGTCTTAATATACATCTTTTTACAGCTCTATTTAGTCTAAATAAAATATTGTTTTAAACTTAAATAAGATTTCAAATTATTTAGTAATTCTTTTAATCTAAAAAAACAATTGTTTAATCATTTCAAGGTGAAAATTATGGGTAATAGTATATCCAATGAAAATTTTGATATCAAAAATTTCTCAGGATTTTATAAATTAACTAGTTTAGAACGACTAAAAAAAGTACAACAATTAATTCCTGAATTAACTAATGGTGATATTCAAACTATATTAGATACTGGTTCATTAGATTTAGAAACAATAAATCGTATGATTGAAAATGGAGTTGGTATGATACCGATACCATTGGGTTTAGCTGTGAATTTTTTAATAAATGAAAAAATTTATGCTATTCCTATGGCTATAGAAGAACCTTCTGTTATAGCTGCTGCATGTAATTCTGCAAAGTTAACTTTGGATTCAGGCGGATTCAAAGCGTCCACAACAGAACAAATAATGATTGGTCAAATTCAAATTATAAATATACCAAACATAGATTCTGCAATTCAGCAAATTGAAAATAATAAAAATGAAATTCTTGAAATGGCTAATAGATGTGATCGTATGCTAATTGAATTGGGTGGAGGAGCACGTGATTTACGTGTTAAGAAAATTGAATCTAGAGTAGGTAAAATGCTAATTTGTGAATTATTGGTTGATTGTTTAGATGCAATGGGTGCAAATGCTGTAAATTCAATGGCAGAATTTGTTGCACCATTTATTGAAGAGATTACCAGTGGAAAAGTTCTTTTAAGAATTTTATCTAATTTAGCTGATTTACGATTAGCTCGTTCTTCTTGTGTTATATTAAAAGAGAAAATAGGTGAAGAAGTTGTTGATAATATTGTTGCAGCATCAGCTTTTGCTGAAGCTGATCCCTATCGAGCCGCAACTCATAATAAAGGAGTAATGAATGGGATTTCAGCTGTTATATTAGCGACTGCTAATGACACAAGGGCAATTGAAGCAGGTGCTCATGCTTACGCAGTAAAAAATGGTCATTATGGTTCTTTAACAAGCTGGACAAAAAATGAAAATGGTGATTTAGTTGGTTCTATTGAAGTACCAATGGCAGTAGGTATAGTTGGAGGGGCTACAAAAACAAACCCTATAGCTAAAATTGCATTAAAAATATTAAATATAAAAAGTGCATCTGAATTAGCTCAAGTAGCTGCTACTGTTGGTCTAGCACAAAATTTAGGTGCTTTAAGAGCACTTGCTACTTCTGGTATAATTAAAGGGCATATGAAATTACATTCTAAAAATGTAGCAACTGCTGTTGGTGCAATTGGTGATCAGATAGATGAAATAGCTAGTAGGATGATAGAAGAGAATAATATAAATTTCACCAGAGCAAAAGAACTTCTTGATGAGATGATAAAAAAGAAATGATTTTTCACTAACTGGTAGCTTTTCGACTTCTTTTTTTTTAAATGATAATAGACTTTATATAAATACAGCTTAGTTTAGAGAAGATTAGAAACTAAGAACTGGGTGAAATTAAGAAATGAAATCTAGTAAAAGAGCATTAACAGCTTCTATTCTTATGTTTATTGTAGGTATATCATTAATACCAGCATATGCCTTAGCATGGCAAGGTGAAGATAGTGGTATCTATGATATTGATGATAGACCAAAATACAACACTCATCAATGGTTGGCTTGGGAAGCTGTTGAAATGTTCCCCGATTCACAAGTATCTTGGATTACCGAGAACTTATTGGCTTTTTGGCAAGGTGTAGAAGCTCCCTATAATGGTGATGCTGCAACAGAAGTAGGTTTAAATGCAAGTCATTATGGGCTTGTTGAGGGCAGTGCATTGATTCTTGATGCTACTGGAACAACTGTTACTAATGATTCTCTAGCAACACTTGCTTTAGCAGAATATGATAAATTAATAATAGAATTATCAAAAGATGATACTGATTATAAGCTCGCAGCTTTTTATGCAGGTGCAATGAGTCATTATGTATCTCAAGCTGGTATTTATAAAGCAATTTGGAATGAAACTCTTTGGGGTACATTCAATACAGCTGAATGGATTATTTTTGAATCAGCAATTGAGAATGGTCTCACAGTGTTAAATTACAATCCTCCAACATTTAATTACAATTTTGAGGATATGAGTATATATTATAATACTTTCTTTAGCTTAATTCCAACAGAAATCGCTAGAGAAGATGCTTATAATGCAACTATTAATTTAGCTAAAAGCATTCATCCACTTGCTCAAAGCATTCATGATGATCTTAATGCTTCAATTACTGAAGCAGATCAATGGGAAGCAACTTATTTTGAAAATGTAGAAGATTGCTTAACATGGTCAGTTGAAGCAATATACGCAGCATTAAGTAAAGCAATGCATGAAGTTGAATGGCGATATTTAACCATCCCTGAATCATCGTTCACATATGATAATTATACACATCATTTAGAATTACTAGAATTTGAAGTAACATATACTGAAGATTCTGTTATTTACATATTAAATGATAGTATGGCAACTTTAGCAGAAGCTTGGTATGTTTATTATGATGAAGATGATGAACCTGATTCATTATCCTCTGAAAAGATTGATTTAGAATATAATGATGTTAGTGAAAAATGGTTCCTTGGAGAAGAGTTAGCACCAAATACAATTGCTTATGCTAATCACTCAATATTATATCGTTTTGATATGGATCGAGCTGCACCAACATGGAGTAATTTATCCTCAGAAAAATTCTATGTTGATTATTATAATTGTTCAATTAATAGCGTAGAAGTAGCTTATTCCCCAGCCTATAGAACATTGAGTATTGATAACGTAACAATAACTTGTTATGATTTGCCAGAAATTGGTACAATACAAGACTATGAAGTCGAATCAGCTGAATGGATTCTTTACCAAAAAGGAACTGGTTCATCACAAACAGGTCATGCTGTTGGTTTCCCAGTCACTGATACAGCAAATCAACTTGTAAGAGGTCTTTTAACCTTTAATTCAACTAATGGTACAACTTGGTACTCACACAATAATGATATTGGATTAGTATTTACTCAAACTAATTCTGAAATGTATGTTGTAATAAGAGTTAGGCTAATTATTCCATCAGGATTCTGGAGAACTACTATTCTGGGTGGAACGGAGCCAGAATTTATACCTTACTTGCAATTAGATAGTGATTATTACTTCAAAACAAAAGACCATCAAATAACTATATCAAAACCGAAAGTAGATTATTTTGAAGAATATGATCCTGTTGATGACATAACAAAGAAATACATAAGTGCTTATAATATAACTGCCTTTAGTGACTACAATGATACTGAATTAAATTATTATGAAATAGTTGAAAAAACAGTATACGGTGATGACCGAAGAGAAAGAAGATGGAAAGTATTTCTATGGGATGGTATTCAGTCTCGTTTAACTGGTGATTTACAATGGAATGATACTGCTATACCTGAATTAGGGTTAACAGGAACTTGGTACATTGAACGTGTAGAAGTAACTTTCTTACCTGATAATCAATATTACTTATCAGCTAAGATTGTAAATATGAATGTAAACTTCACAACCTCGCCATGGGGACCAGAATCAGATTTGTTCGAAATTAAAAATCCTTTACCTGTGATATATTACATTCTCCCCGAATTCTTCTTGGCAGGATTTGTAGTATTCTTCGGTTGGTTAGCATGGTATAGACCACGTAAGAAACGATTAATGATAGAAAGAGAACGTCAAGAAAAGCTAGAAAAAGTTTATGACTAATTTTTCTATATTAAAAGAACCTTTTCGGTTCTCTTTTTTTATTTTTTATTTCTATACAAAGAATTATTTTATTCATTTACACTATAATCTATAGATAATGTATTATTACTAATTTGTGAGTTATAATAAGATGATGCACTCAATGAAATCTAAAAGTATGTTTTCCATTACAATTCTTCTAATATGTATAACTATGATTTCCTCCGTTTCATTACAAGCTTTGCCTAGTGATGATTATTTCTTTAAAATAAGGATTCTAAGTAGTAGTGAAAGTCAAACATATTCTCTTTCAAATTTTTTAAGCCAAGAACTAAAAAGGATTCGAATTGATTCGTTAGTTATTACATATCCAGATTCATCTTTTCAATCTGCTGTGGTTTCTAAGGAATTTGATTTGGTATTAATAGACATAGATTGGCCAACGCTTGATGTGGATTCTACAGCTCTTTTTTCTAAGGCTGGGGCAGCAAATTATTGGGGTGTAGATGATCAAACAACATCAGGTCAAGAAAATGAGGAATTACTTAAGGATGGATTAGTAGAAATTAATGAAAGTGCACGTGTTGATATTTACCGTTATTGGCAAGAGAATCTTATGAATAATGTATTGCCAATAATACCCCTCTATAATAAAATCAATACATATATTTCTTGGGAAACTTTAACTGGGTGGGACCATGAAGAAGGAATAATTGCTTCTTTACCATATATGGAATGGACTTCGCCACATCCTAATCAAGATAACACAAGTGTTTTTATTGATTATACAGAGAAATGGGAAATATTGAATCCTTTATATTTAAAGGATAATTACTTTATTCAATTAGTTTCAGAACCATTGTTAAGATTTGATAAATCAAATAATCCTTATGGTGTATTAGCTGAAAGTTGGAGTTTTAATACAAATAGAACAATATTGACTTTTAATTTAAGAGAAGATATTTATTGGCAACCAGATATTGATGGGCTCTATACTGATTATTTATTTACTGCTGATGATGTTATTTTTTCAGTTCAAATGTACCAAAATGTATCTACAATTGGCACTTTATTCCGATGGATAGCTGGGTATGAAAAAGAGAATGACTATACTGTACATTTTTATATAGATGGTGATTCTTCTACACCTGGTTTACAACCTTATGCTCCAGCATTACAAGAATTCACTAGATTAATAATCCCAGAGCATTACTTGAATGTTAGTGTAGGAATAGATGGACTTCCAGATACATCGCATGAAAATTGGGAAAAATATGGTGTATATGGATTAGGTACAGGTATGTATTATTTTGTTGAATATAAAGAAGGAGTTGAAACTAAATTTTATAGAAATGAAAATTGGTGGGGTACTACTTCAGATCCTTTTAATGATGATTTAGATATAGCCGAATATCGAATTAGTATCAAGGAAAATTGGGATTCAACAGAAATTAAAATAAATTTTGATGATGGTAATGTGGATATAGTTAAAAACTACGATATAAACTTTGAAG
>JAEOUJ010000150.1 GCA_016839405.1 Candidatus Gerdarchaeota archaeon
TAGCTGTTATCAAATACCCAAATTTAATATTAATTAAAACAATAATAGCAAAAATAATGCTTATGGAACCTGATATTATATAGAAAATTCTTAACCATTGAGGTATTTTAATTTTGATTTTTTCTTGATTCATGTTAATAATATATCTCAAACATTTTAATAGATTTTACTAAGAAATAAATAAGAATTATTGGCAAATATTCAATTGCCAATAACTATTTGTTTTGAGCTTTACTTGGAAGACTTTGAACCAAACTTGGTGTGCTTAAATCGATATCAAATTCTTTAGAAATTTCAAGAATCCTTTTCTTTACATTAGAATCAATTTCAATGACTTTATGAATATCATCTATAGAATAAAACAACTTATACTCTACAGCAAAATTTTGAAAATCTGTTAGTCGTACTTTTGGTGGAGGATTATCTAGAACTCCTTTAATCCCCTCAACAGCTGTTAATAGAGCTTTCTCCACATATATACTATCAACTTCATAACCAGCTGTAACAGTGCATCTTCTTTTAATTATGTTATCTTTGCCATAATTATGAATTTCTATTTTCAATAGTTCCTGATTAGGAATTAAAATAATGGCTAAATCAAGAGTTCGTAATCTCGTGTAGATTAATTCAATAGAAACAACATCTGCAAATTCATCTTTAAATAGAATTCTATCTCCAATATGAATTGGTTTATTAATCATTACTATAAGACCTGCTAAAGCATTACCTATTGTATTAATTGCAGCAAAACCAATAATGGTACCTCCTAACAAAGCTACTGCTCCGGTAATAGCTCCTACAGTAACATTGAATGCTGTTAAAATGCTAAACATGAATATAAGAAAATAAACGAATCGTACTATTCTAACTAATGTTTTGCTATAAGATTCTGTTAATTTATTCTTTTTCTCAAGTCGTTTAATTGATCTTGTTACAACAATTAAGACTATTGTCGCTACAACTATAACTGCCAAAGCGATAAGTAATTGTACATAATTGGCTTTTAGCCATTCCCAAATAAAAACTAATATTTCGGAATCTTGAATTGCCATTTTAAATGTCCTCTATATTATTAATTATTTAATGAATTAATTCTTTTTGCCTAATAAAATAAATATAAACGATTCTGATAAAAATTACAAAGTTTTCTTAAGCTAATGAGAAATTTTTTAAAGGAATACAGAATTACTCTATCAAGAGAAAAAATCTCAAATTAGTTGAAATTAATTTTTTTCAGTAAGCTTGGGATTATTTTTGGGTGATATTTTTGACAGATAAAAATGAACTAGCTAAAGTTAAAGAAGCAGTTAACTACTATGCTGATGGAGCTATTAAACGAGATGCTGACTATATTGCTAAAGCTTGGCATCCTGATTGCAAAATGTTTGGTTTAAACCAAGAAGGCAAATTAGCTATTAATGATATAAATTTCTGGAAAGAAGGACTCAAGAAACCAATTGAAGATCCTGAATATAAACGTACTTCAGAAATTTTGGAAGTTGACATAGCAGGCACTGCTGCTTCTGCAAAAGTCAAAACTGTTGTTGATTCCTCAAAAGGCAAGATTATTTTCATTGATTATCTAAACCTTTTGAAGATTGATGATAAGTGGTGGATCGTCAATAAGATTTTTGATGCCACTAGAAAACCAAAGTAAAAAATTGGTGACAAAAATTGGTTAAAGTAAAATTAACTGTTATAAAACGAACTAAACCAGAAGAAGTTTTTGGTGAAAAAGGTTACACCACTCCAAATGGTAAAAAAATTACTGAGTGTACTGCTTTCAAAGATGGTCAAGAATTCATTGTTGATAAACTCAACAAACCAGAAGGATTCTGTGGTTGGGCTTGGCGTGATGTTTACAAGGATGTTGCTGTTCTAAACTTTGGTGGAAACTTTTCTAATTGGGCAGAAGATGGTAAACAATTTACTTGTTGCACTGATGGTGTTCGTCCAGTTATCTTTAAGCTTGAAAGAATTGAAGACTAAAATTAGTCTCATTCTTTTTTTCTAATCTAAGAGGAGAATTAAATGCCTAATTTTAAGATAACTGTATTAAGAGTATTTACACCTGAAGATGTTTTTGGTGAAAAATTGAAAAAACCTGATGGCACAATAGTTGAACCATGTCATTTAAAGGAAGGTCAAGAATGGATAACTGATGGTTGGAAAAAACCAGAAGGGATGTGCTCATGGGCTTGGGATGATTTCAGAAAAGATTTGTATATGCTCTATTTTGGTGGAGATATTCCTGATACGCCAAAGGGTGTTGTATATACCGTTTGTTCTGATGGAAAACGACCTGTATGTTTCAAAATAGAAAAATTTGAAGACTAAATTTTGTCTTTATTATCTACTACAATATGAAAGGTGAATCTAATGACTAAAATTAAGATATCAGTTTTGAAAGTTTTTACTCCTGAAGATGTTTTCGGAAAAAAATTCATTAGAACAGATGGTACTATTGTTGAACCATGTCATTTGAATGAAGGACAGATTTTTATTACTGATGGTATTACAAAACCTGAAGGTATGTGTTCATGGGCTTTTGCTGATTTCCGAAAGGATTTCTTTTTACTTAGATTTGGTGGTGATATTCCAGGCACTCCTGATGGTATCATTTATACTGCTTGCTCTGATGGAAAAAGGCCAGTCTGTTTTAAACTTGAAAGAATAGAAGAGTAATAGTTATTAAAATGTGATTTAAATGATTAAAAAATCTGTATTAATTGATGGTTTAGATTATTGGTCAGCTTTTGGTCAAAGACTTGCTGACCTAATGGAATTTAAAGAAAGTACTAAAATTTTAGATGTTGGCACTGGTAGGGGTGCTTGTCTAATTCCCGCAGCAAAGAAAATTGGTTCAAATGGATATGTTATTGGTATTGACCTTTGGACTAATGTAATTGAAGTTACCACTGAAAATATCAAAAACAACAATTTAACTAATGCTCACGTAGAAATAATGGATGCGAGAGAGCTTACTTTTGACACTTCTTCTTTTGACTATGTAATCTGTGGTTTCATTGGTTTTTGTGGTATTTTTGACTTTCAAAATAATAAATATAGAACTGATAATACCATAATGAAAAATATTCTTCAAGTGCTAAAACATCAAGGTAGGGCTGGTTTTAGTACTTGGTTATTACAAGAAGATCTTGAATGTTTACGTGAATTGATTCAAAAATATTTATCAAAATATACCTCAACATCTCAATCAGAAATTAATGCTGTTCCTATAAGCTACAGTAAAGAAACCATTGAGGGTTTTGAACAAATTATGCTTGATATTGGATTTAAAAATGTAAAAGTTTTTTCTGAGGATTTTATCCTAAAATATGAATCAATTGAAGAATGGTTTAATATGATGAAACGTGTTGGTTGGATTCTTAACCGAATTATTGGTCCTGAAGAAGATAAAATGCAAGATTTCAAAGAAAAAATATTGATTGAAGGTTTAAATCCTTATAAAAAGAAAGACGGTTATTATTTTACCAAGAAAGTAATTTTTGCTTTTGGAAGCAAATAATTTTTTCCTTTATCAAAAACTTAATGTTTTGAATTGAAGACATTTTATGAATTCATATTAATGTGAGAAAAATGTCTTTATCAATAAAACATGAGATTGAAAAAGAAGCTGTATCAACAAAATTTTTTTTACCCTCAGAATATCA
>JAEOUJ010000151.1 GCA_016839405.1 Candidatus Gerdarchaeota archaeon
GAATTATTGTTTGTTGGAGCTGAAGAATGTGGTTTGCAAATTGTAAATGTATCTAATCCTTATGAACCAAAAATGATAAGCTGTTGGAAAGACGATATTGGTGATATTGGACCGATTTATGTTTTAGATAACTATATCTTTATTGGAACTCGAATCCCAGTTATTAACAATCAACCAATTTATATTGATATGAAAATTCTTGATATTAGCGATCCAACAAATATTACATATGTTAGTACAGTAGATACAGGTGAAGGATATTTTGGGGGAGTACCTAAAGCTTATTTCAATAATTTAGCCTATTTTAACGATCATGATAATGGATTAAAAATATTGAATTTTACAGATCCTTCAGATGTTTCAGTTGCAGGTATTTATTATGATGGAGGATCAATAAATGATGTAGAAGTAATCAATAGCGAAATTGCATACCTTGCAGATGATGGATATGGTTTAAAAGTTATTAATTGCTCGAACCCTAAAAAACCATTTCTAATAGGTTCTCATCAACAACAATGGAGAACAATAAGAGTAAATAAAATCGATAATAAAGTCTATTTAGCTACACTTGAAGGTGGAGTGCGTATTTTAAGTTCATTTATAGTTACTAACGAAACCGAAATTTCTATTATCTGTATTATTAGTTGTTCTATAATAGCAAATATAATACTATTATCAATCACAAATAAGAGAAAATTAAGCTTAAAAATTAATAAAAATAAGTAGATTTCTAAAATCCCTTTATTATTAAACTAAATAATTTCTATCAAGGAGAAATAATATTAAAAATAAAAAATTATTGTTGAAAAGAAAGTTATTTCTAATTATAAATATCAATCCTTCCAATCAATAATTCTAATTTGTGATTTTTAGAGATATTTAAGAAATATTCTCAAACCAAGCAAATTCAGAAGGATGATGTGATAGACTAATAACATCCAAATCAGAGTCTACATCTAAATCAGCTAAAAATACTCCTAATCCAGGAAAATCTGCTGTTATAATTTTCTTTTCAAAATTACCATTTCTCAAGTTTTCCCAATAAGCAAGTTGTTGAGAATCTGCTGCACTACTGAGTATATCAATATCACCATCCAAATCTACATCAGCATTTGAGATAGTAGAAGCATGAGTCGGTTCCAATATTGTATGTTTAGTAAATATAAGCTCAATTGATTTGTTCCTTAATTTGAAGTAAAAAACAGGTATTAAACAAGCACTAATTATTAAAATCAGAGAAATAGGTATTAAATATATTTTAACCATCTTTTCATATTTTGTGTCGTCATTTTTAATCCCTTTATAGATTTTAAACAAATTATTATGCAATAAAAGAAGAGAAATTTATATTAAAAGAATTAAATTAACTCTTATTATAAATAAGGTTAATGTAAAAATAACATCTTTCTAAAAATCCAGAAAATTTTAATTACAAAACTTTCTAATAAAATCATTTACATGAGAATCCATTATTAATAAAGAATTACAAATAAATAATTCTAATTGGAAATTTAATAGAAACAGGAGAAAAGTAAAAATGAAAATTATTTGCAATCCAACAACCTATGGTGGAAAGGCAAGAAAGAAATGGCCAAAAATTTTAATGGCGTTAAAAGAAGCAGGATTAGATTTCGAAATAGAATGGACAAAAGGGATAAATGATGCAATCAAAATAACAAAAGAATCTATTGATGATCACAATATAATTGTAGCCTATGGTGGAGATGGAACTATTAATGAGATATTAACTGCTATAGGACAAACTGGCTTTAAAACAATCCTTGGTATTATACCAGCTGGTAGAGGAAATGATAACGCCTTTAATGTGAGACAAACAGATAAAATTGACGATATTATTGATATGCTTGCTAATAAAAAACATAGAATAATAGATTGCATGGAAATAAATAATGGTCAAAGATACTGTATGGGTGTAGCAGGAGCTGGAGTAGATGGCGTTTTATCAGAATTAGTTTATGGCAAAAAAACTAGATTGAGTTATAATATTGGATTAATAAGAACTCTTCTAACCTATCGTCCAAGGCTTATGCATATAGATATTGATGATGAACGAGAAATAAGGGAAGAAAAATGCTTATCAGTAATGGTTGCGAATGGTCAAAGTGCTGGAAACAGGAAATTGGTTGCACCAAATGCAATAATTGATGATGGTTTATTAGATGTTGTTATTATTGGTAATGCGGGTATTTTTGAATCAATTTTGACATCTCGTAAACTTAAAGATGGAACTCATATAACTCATCCAAAAGTAGAAATTATCAGAGGAAAAAAAATAGTTCTTAGTTCTAAATCGGAGAAGCGAATTTTAGCTCATGCAATGGGTGAATTACTAGGTGAATTGCCACATACTTTTGTATGTGTTCATAAAAAATTAAAAATCCTTAAAATGTCGGATAAAATTATTCAAAGAGAAGGTTGGCATAATGCAAGTGTTTTCGCAAATAACCTTGAAATTTAAAATAGTTTATTAGATTTTATTACTCGCTAAAACAATTATCTCTTCAAAAACAAGAAAATTCCAATGTATAAGGAACAGATTTTTTATTATTGTATAAGAAATGGAATGAAGAAAAATAAATGAGTCTAAAAAATCGAGAAATTCTAGAATTTATTTTATTGATTTACTATATTTAGCTTTAAAGGATTTAATTGCTGTTTTTGTTTTTTCAACTAGCTTATAATTTCTGAGAAAAACATTTGAATAGTCATCTAGATTTATACTGAATACTTCTTCTTCATTATCTATAACTAAATTAATGTAAAGAGGATAACCAGTTTCATCATCTTCGTCAACAGTTAATCGGAATTTTTTATCCCAAGACAAACTTCTTTGTAAACCTTTCTTTTTACTATGAGCCCTTATACCCTCAATATCAATTGTGATAATATTTAATGAACCAGAATAAAATTTCCACAATCGAACAATGAGATAAATTATTCCTCCTAGTAAAAATGCTCCTGCTAGAACTAAGAAATATGTAAAACCCATCTGACCTTGATTCTTTTCATAAAAACCTAAGAAAATTAGTATACCTCCAACTAAACAAAGAGTACCAGTTATTAAAAATGTTTGAAAAAAACCATAAGGTCTTAACTCAAAGGAATTCTTTGATTCTTTATATGGCATTTTAATCAAAGTTTAATATTAAATTGGAATTGAAAAATATTTCTTTTTTTAGTTTTAGTTATTTACTTAAATTTGTTCAATAGATTATTGTTTTACTTTTATTTTTTTAATTCGTATAATAATCAAAATACTAATACTTACAATTCCAAACAAGCCAATTAAAATGATCCACCAAAATCGTAATATCAATGGCTTTGTTGTATTGAATTCAATTATAGCAAGACCTTTTGCTGCTTCAGCTAAATAAACATATGTGCCATCAAAAAATACTGAATGAGCTATATCTTTGGCATTATATTGTCCAATTTCGATTGGTAATAATGGATTACTAATATTTAGGACTTCAACACCATCAATATTATCAGCTACAAAAACTAGATCATTAAGACCATCAACAGTATTTGATTCTCCTCCGTCATGATATTGACTAATCACCTCTGGATGAGATAAATCTGTAATATTAATTATTTTTACTCCACCAAAAGTTTCAGAAGGAACAACTGCTACATTTTCATATACATAACAATCCCAAGAACCATAAGTATTGGGAACAGTACTGAGTTTTATTGGATTCATAGGATTTGATATATTAATAATTTCTAATCCTTGAACAGCATCAGCAACAAAAGCAATGTTATTTTCAATTGTTAAACTGATTGCTTGTCCACCATTGTTATAATTACTCACTTCAACAATATTCTCTGGGTTTGAAATATTTAGAATTTCAAGTCCCCCTTGATTATCTGCGACAAAAGCAAAATTGTTTTGAATAATACAACTTAAAGCTTTACCTCCATCAAAATAAGTACCTAGATACGATGGATTTGTCATATCTGTAATATCTATTATCTGAAAACCATTTTCACCACTTGATAAATATGCATAATTTTCATTTACAAAAATTCCATAAATGGTATCATCTGTAGCAAATTGCCCAATTATATTAGGATGTTTAGGATTGGTAGCATTAATTATACTAAAACCAGTATTACCTGTAACAAATACATATTCATCCTGGACAAAGACATCGTATGCGATATCATTTATGTTA
>JAEOUJ010000152.1 GCA_016839405.1 Candidatus Gerdarchaeota archaeon
CTCCAATCGTTCTTACACGAGACACCGAATTTGTCGATGATGAAGCTCCAATGATTGTTGGTGTTGTAGATATCGCTGACAGATATGCTGATCAAGGCGGTGTACCAAATGATACACTTGCAGTTGATATAACAATTGGTGTCCAAGACAATTACTGGCCTAATGATGATCTATTATGTGAACTTTACTACTTCAAAGATGAAGGCGTTCCATTAATGATCCCAATGACACAAGTTAGCATTGGTGGTCCAACATTCAGTTGCGTACTTCCACTAACATATGATCCTGCCGCAGTTAACAATTATACATATTTCATTTCCGTCTGGGACGGTCAAATGAATAAAGTAGACACAGAAAAACACTACTTCCAAGTAATCTATATACCACCAGCAGTAACAACACCTGGTTTTGGTATATTAATAGGTCTATTTGGATTAGCTGGTGCAGCATTTATACTCTATAAAAAGTATAAGAAATAAGTTAGGAAGAAATTCCTAATTATCTCTTTTTTTTCTTTTTTCTTCCAATTTTAATGAATTTGAGGTTTTATAATTTATTTTCAAAAATTAACTGATATTTTTATATGAGATTTTCTAATGTTCGCAAAGAATTAATATAACGTTAAGTATTAAACAGAATTGAATTAGGTGCAATATAATGTCAAAACAAACTAAATCTGGTGCTTCTCAAAAGAAAACCACAAAAACATCTACAACAAAAAAATCACCCACTGATAAACAAAGTACAAAAAGTAAAACAATCCCTGCAAAGAAAACTACTACAAAATCAAGTACTACCAAGAAATCAATCTCAACCACAAAAAAAGTTACAACAAAACCAACAACAATTAAAAAAACCACTACAAGTTCTACTAAAAAACCATCCACATCAAAAACAGTGACAAAAAAACCTACTACAACAAAGAAAGTAGTAAAAAAGAAAACAACAAAGAAAGATGAAGGACCCCTTGAATATTATCTTAAAGCAGGAGAAATTTCTATTAAAGTTAAAGAACTTCTCCAGAAAAAAGTCAAAGTAGGTGCATCTGCTTTAGAACTTTGTGAAGCAGGTGAAGCAAAAATAAAGGAGCTTGGTGGAAAATGGGCTTTCCCATTAAACGTTTCAATTAATAATATTGCAGCTCACTATTCCTCACCACCAGAAGATGATCTTATAATTCAAAAAGGAGATATTGTGAAGATAGACTGTGGTGTTGAGATAAATGGCTATGTAGCTGATACTGCATTTACAGTTTCTTTTAGTAAAGATCATAAAGATTTAATAAAAGCATCAGAAGAAGCAACAAAGGCAGCAGTTGATTTAATTCGACCAGGTATAACTACAGACCGAATAGGATATGAAATAGAGGATATTATTAGATCATATGATTATCGACCAATTAGAGAATTGACTGGTCATCAATTAGATCAGAATCTTTTACATGGTCCTGCAACAATACCAAATGTAAAGGGTACAAAAGGAATTAAATTAGAAGAAGGACAAGCATTTGCAATTGAAACATTTGCTACATCAGGAACTGGTAATCTCATTAAAGGAGAGAGTCGTTGTTATATCTTTCAATTAAATCCCATACAGGTTCCAATAAGGTTAGATTCTGCGAAAAAAGCGAGAAAAGAGATATTAACTAACTATCGTTATTTCCCATTTACAACTAGGTGGATTGCTAAAGAATTATCCATTCCTACTGCTAAACTAGCTCTAAGGTATTTAGCTGATAAATCTCAAATAAAACGCTATCCTATATTAAGTGATATTAAAGGTTCGTTTGTATCTCAATCAGAACATACTGTTTATTTAACTGGTAATAGCCGTGTAGTGACAACATTACCAAATGAATGAACTTCTTAAGGAAAATTACTAAATAATTAGTTTTCCTTTCCTTTTATCTTTCATTACTATTTATTTCGTAAAGTATAAAACGAAGATTTCTTAAATTACCTTAATTATAAGTCATATTACTAATGGTGACTAAATCGTGACTGCAACTCTACCAAATACTTCTCAATTATTATTTCCATTTGATGAATTTAGAACAAACATCCAGAATGCATTAGAGTCTATTGACTTAACAGTGAAAGATTTGAAAATAAAGGATGAAAGCGGTGATACTGTAGCTAAAACAATACTTTATTTCTACCAAGGATTATTTTCTATTCTTAATGCAGAGAAAAAATATAGAACAGGTAATTATGCTGATGCAATAGGTGATTTAAATGAAGCTGAAAAAATGATGGGTAGATTTCAAAGGTTAAGTAGTAATTTTTCTATTGAATATCAACAAGAAGCTGAAAGATTAGATTTATTTGCTAAAGGTCGTCAATCAGAATGTCGTGCATTAAAAAAAGGAACTTCAATAGAAGATCAGATAGCTAATCTTTTAGAAGCAGTTAATTCTTATACCCTTGAAACTGAAATTATCTCAAAAATAAATAAACCATTATTAATTTACAATGCAAATGCTCGTTTGAATTTCATTCAAGGATTAGTTCATCGTTTAGAAGGTCAAAAAGCATTCTCTAATAAAGACTATCGTTTAGCTAAAAAGAAACATCTAGATTCTTATGGATTTTTCATAAAAGCTTCTTATTATAATCCAACATATGCTATTTGGGTAAAAGAACAAAATAATTCCATAAATGATACAATGTTTACATTAGTTAAAGATAGAGCTGAAAAAGAATGGAGAAGAGCTTTTAAATTGTCCAATGAGGGGAAATTTATTCTTAGTAGTCAGAAATGCAACATTTCTTCTAAATTATATATGCAAGCAAGTAAATTAGCTTTTGAGCAAAGAGAAGCATTGTTAATGAAAGCATATTCTCACATGTTGAAAGCAAGTATGTTTGAGGCAAAAGCAAATGAATTTATTAAAAATAATAATGATGCTAAAAGTGCAATTAGACAATATGAACTTGCTGCTAAAGCAATGAAACAAGCTGTTGATGTTTATCCAAGAAGAGATGATGAAACAGATTTCATTGTAAGATGGGAAGCTCAAATGAATTACTATTCTGGTAGTTTTTATCAATCTCAAGGGATTTTTAATCTCGATGAGGAGAAATTCAAAGAAGCTTTGGATTTCTTTGTTCAAGCTAGTGATTTATTTGAAAAGGCATTGCAAGAAGCTAATAAAACTACAGAAACTCATTTAATTGAACTTTTAGAGAAAGCAGTTGCTGAAGCAAAAGGATATATTGGAATGTGTAAAACAGTTTTGGATTAAAAATGGCAGAAAGGTAACATTAAAAACAAGAAAAAATTAATAGAAAATGATGAAAATGGTAGAGCGTCCATTATGTCCTGAATGTGAACGTGCTATGAATTTTGTTGTAGCGAAACTCACAGACGATGAAAAACCTGAACCAGAAGATGTTAAATCTGGTTGGTACTGTCCAGATTGTGGGATATTTCGTCCCTCTGAAATGACAGGTGAAATAGATCTTCAAACCCTTGATATTGATGTGAAGGAAGCAATAAGAGTAACATCATCAGCAAACATTTTCATACCAGACGAATGGGTTTTAGAAGACAAAACAGATGAAGTAGAAATTATATTGAAAGAAATGGAATAAAATTCTTTGAAAGAAGGATGATGAGTAAAAAGAAATAATTTCCTTTTTAACTCACGCTCATTCTTCCTCGTCCTCATTTTTTAATTGACAGTCATAGAGAAGTAATTTTGCCACTTTGTGTGAGACATCCAATCGCTCAGCTAATAGGTCTTCATCTATGTCTGGTGTACTGGCCATAAGAATTTCTTTTAAGTAAGACAATTGTCCTTTATAGAGAGGATTGTTCCTAATTTCACTGCAGTCTTTTTTTGATAAATCTATTATTAAATCTATATTACCAATCTCCCTATTGATCTTTGAAAGTGTGTCAATTGGATGCTTTGTAGTCATTCTAAGTATTACATCTCCTTGGCAAATATTATTTGTCAAGATTTGTACAAGTCCCTTATCCTTTTTAAAATGCGGTAATACGCGGTTATAATCCATAAATTTGAAAATATATCAAATTTCTTTTTTCCTTAGTTTTATTAGGTAACATTTTAATTATTAATCGTTTATTTTTTCATTATCATACTATTATGAAGGTCTGTATTAAATGAGTAAAAGAAACGCACTTAGCAGTGGAAATATTTGGACAATTGGAATTGGACTTGGATTGTTTATTTGGGGATTGCTATCTTTACTAGATCATTTCTTATGGAGCAGGGATTTTCCAGGAACTTATTGGCTATTAATACCTGGTGGAATAATGATACTTGCAGGAATCTCCAATATTATTAATTATCGTTATAATCGCGAGCGAATCCTTGCTGCAATGAAATCTTATAATAAAGTGAGTATAAAACAACTTGCAGATGAACTTAAAATGCAACAAAAGGATGTAAAAGAAATTATTGTTGACTTGCGAACTGAAGGTAGATTAAAAGCATCCTTTGATCCTGAAAGTGGCGATGTTATGATTTTAGAAGTATCTGGACAACCACCTATTGTTGTTACTCCAGTTTCATCATCTGGTTTGCCAGAACATGAAGAAGCTATCTCAGGCATAAAACCACTATCTGCAAGTCAAGGATATTGTCAATATTGTGGTTCAATGGTAAAACCAGAGGATAGATTTTGTAATAATTGTGGTTCAGCTTTAAGCTAACCTTCAATTTCTTTTTTTATTAAAGTAAAAATTAATAACTTATTTTAGCTATTAATTATTTGATGA
>JAEOUJ010000153.1 GCA_016839405.1 Candidatus Gerdarchaeota archaeon
AGAACGCATCTTTATGGTTCATAGAGCTATCTATGGTGGTATTGAAAGATTAATAGCTATTTTACTCGAGCACTTTAAAGGAAAATTACCACTGTGGCTTTCACCAATTCAATTTATGCTGATCAATATACGAAAAGAAAATCTCGATTATGTGCATGAAGTCAAAAAGCAATTAGACAAACATAGTTTCAGAGTTGTAATAGATGATCGCAATGAGTCCATTGAGAAAAGAATCAGAGAAGGATCAATTAGAAAAATCAATTACTTCATCATCATTGGTAACAAAGAAGTCAATAATAAATCTATATCAGTCAGACGAAGAGACAATAAGCGATTCAATAACATTTTCTTAGAGAATTTTATTGAACAATTACTAATTGAAAGAAATGAAAAGAAAATTCCAGATTATTAATCTATTTTTTTTTATTTCTATTTTTTTTCTTTTCCTTTTGTGTATATATTTTTGAATTATTTTTTTTAAATTTTGATAATAAAAAATAAAAATTAAAGTTTTATAACAATATTTTTCTGAAATTAATTACAAATAATTCTCAAGTGTATGAGAATTTTTATTAAATATGCAGTAAAGAGTTTTATTAATTAGATATTTTTTTATCATTAAGAGGTTTGAAAATGAAAGTTTTTAAAACAGGTGAAATTATGCCAGATGCTCTTGAGATGCAAAAGGAAATGCAACCATATGAAGATTTTACTCGAGAAGCATTTAATCGATTGAATTTTATTATTGGTTTTGTTGAAGAAAAGAAACCAGAAATTAAAGATAAATTCATTGAAAATTTGATAGCTCAATACAAGAAATTGGTTAAAGAAGATAATGTTAAGAAGAAAAAAATTGATCTCAAGGAAATACTTCCTAATTTTGAGCAGTTACAAAAACAACCTGAACTTGCACAATTGAGTCTTAATTTCTATCTTCAAAATTTGCAATTAGCAAATGATGTTGATTGGAAAAAGGATAAAGCTAAAGTAATCAATAAAAATCTTTTACACTCATTTCTTCTACCAAGATACTACAATCTTTTATCAATGATTGAAACTTTGGGCCGAGAAGAAGGCATTAAACTCTATAAGAGATATATAACCCATTACTTAATTGAACGACGAAAAACTCGTCAGAACAATTATGAGAGTATTGAGGAATTGTTTGAATCTCGTCATAAACCAAGACCTCCTTCAGAGTGGTCAATTCTATATGGTTTAATAAATGAAGGAAAGTACTTCTATAGAAACAATAATTGTACATGGGCTGATGCTTTACAAGATTTTCCAGATACTGAATTAAAATATTTAATCTGTTGTTATGGTGATTACGAAGGTGCAAAACAGCATAATGAGAATTTCATTTTAACAATGGAACATACTATTGCTGAAGGTGATCCTTATTGTTCTAGAGTCCTTCATGACACTCGTGTCGATTGGAATTTAAAACATCCTCCCAAAGAATTCTGGGACAAACTTAAAGCTAATAATGAATAATTAAATCAATAATAACATGATTTAGTTATTCCCATTTTTTTTTCATATTAATCTTCTAGATTTTTAAAGAAAATAATTTAGTAATTTTTGAAAATGAAAAAATCTTTCTCTAATAAATAAGTAGCATTTTTATAGACTATAATAAAAAAATCTTAAAAAAAATACATCAATGTAAATCATTGATGTAGATTAATCAATTGGAGCACCACAATTTGCACAGAATTTCTCTTGTCCTTCTACTTTAGCTCCACAGGATTTGCAAAAGATAGTTTCAGCTTTTGGAGATGCTTCAACTGTAATAGTAGTTTTAGTTATTTCTCTACCGTAATCATCATATGATGATGAATAAACAAAGAATCTAATAGTTGAAGTTATAGCTCCTAATAGGAATAACCCAATTAAAAACCAAACCCACCAATCACCATAATCAAACCAACCAGCTGTCAAAACACCAACTATGTAAAATAGAAGAAACATAAATAGAAAGAACATCCATGAAGTAATCATAGAAGTAAATCGTGGTTTCCTACCCCTTCTATCTGCAATAAATTTAATAGTTGCAGATATAGCAAAAATAAATAAGATACCTCCAACAAACCAAATCCACCAATCAAATACATTGAACCATCCTGCCGCTAGTATTCCAATTAATCCAAAGAAAAATATCCAGAAAGTGAAAATTGACCATGAACTAATTAGAGCTTCAATTCTTGCTTTTCTAATTGGACCACTCATATTATCACCAATTTTATTTATATTTTTAAAATACTCTTTAGGACTATTAACATCATACATATATAGAGCTTTCCTAATTCTTTTCTAACCAAAAAATTTCGTATGGCGTTTTACGAATTAAATCAACTAGTTTTTCTTTAGAAACAAAATAAGGTTCTATAAGTGATTCATAAAATAGTACAGCTTTGATTTTTTCTTCTAAAACATCTGAGATATCAATTTTAATTGCATTTAAATTTGATTCTGTAACAAGTTTCTTTGATTCAGGTAGAAAATTAGGAAAATCTTCATAATAATAAATATCAACCTTTTCTAGCAAGATATTGGAAATAGCTTCTTTTACAATTAAATGATCGATTTGGTTTCGTTGAGCCATCGGGCAATAAATTTCTTTAATATCTTTATTTATTACTAGCTCTGAAATATATTCACGAAGTTGAATTACTATTTCTTTTTCTAGAGCATTTAACTTCTTGTCGAATAACTCCTCTAAAATACGACCTCTCATAAATGCAGATTTATATTTCAAATAAATAATTTCTACACCATAAGATTTCTCAAATCTAATCTCTTCTCTCTTTTTTTTGCGATATATTATACCTTTAAATTTTAATCTATAATACTTCCTTCTAGGTGGAAATATTGTTACAATAATTGATTCTTTTTTATGTTTTGCAACTAATCCCCCACAAGACCAAGCTATATCTCCATAATGCGGTTCGAGAAATAATTTTTTAGTCATTCCTATTTCACATTAAAAAGATAATTATTTCAAAGAAATAAATTTGTTGATAGAAACATTTGATTCATTGTCAAATAAAAATCAAATAATTTTAAAAAATAATTTGAGAATATAAATTATAGAAGAAAGTTGGTAGAGCTGCGGAGATTTGAACTCCGGTCAAGGGATTCTTGGAAATCCCTGCCAAGGGAGGATCTTTCAAAGTCCCTTATGCTTGGCCGCTACACCACAGCTCTAAGTTAATATTTTCTTTATTTTGCTGTTTTAGTTTTAAATTTTTCTTTTGAATCTATTAAGTATTAATTAATATCATTTTAATTTATTATATATGCTAATTTTTGTGCTAACTCATGTTATTCTCTCTTTATTCTTTTTTCATAAAATTAAATAGAGTTTATTCAATTATTATATTAGATAATTATGGATTGTCAATTAGAAAAACAAGGAATTCCAAAAGGTAATTGTCTAACAGCAACTATTGAAGGTAAGAGGCAATTTGCTTGTGAAGCTACATTAAGAAAAAATAAGGGACAATTTGAACGATTAATTAAATCTCATCATCTTTCTAGACCTGAGGATTATTATTCTGTTTATCAAAGTGGTTGCAATCATGATTGTTTGAAATGTCATTCATCAGAATTTTCTAAAATAGCTAATGGTCGTTGGATAAGTACAGATCTTTTAGCTAATATCGCTAGAGAATATTCCCTCCAAATTACTGTTGATGAACCTCGAGAACGTGCAACTATGTGGCATGCTGAAGATCTTTGTTATCATTGTGGTTCTTGTGTGATGAGAGGTAGACGTTCTGAATTTTGTCCAAATAAAATCCTTCCTTCACAAGTTGTTCTTTCTCCACAAGGATTAGGACCTGCAAGAAATATTATAGCTTTTACTGGGGGAGATCTAACATGTAATCCAGACTATTATGCTGAAGCTACTCGGAAAATAAAAGAAGTAACTAACAATAAACTATTGGTTTTGATAGAATCAAATGGGTATGCCTTAACTCGAAAAAATTTAGTGCTTCTTAGAGAAAGCGGAGTTGATTCTTATTGGTTGGATATTAAAGCATTTGATAATGATGTTTACAAAAAACTTTGTGGTACACCAAATAAAACAGTTTTAGAATCCCTTGAGCATATAGTTAATCTTGATTTTACAGTTGAAGTGCTAACTCTCTATATTCCTGGTATGGTTGAAACAGACCAACATAAAGAAATAGCTAAATTAATAGTAAATCTAAATACCGATATTCCTACAACATTGTTAGCGTTCTTTCCAAGTTATAAACTACTCAATACTAGAAAACCAACTTTTGATGAAATGATGGAAAGCTACAATACAATGAAAGGAGAAGGTTTGAAGAATATTAGACTTGGTAATATTGGTGTTTTTGCTAAAACAGATGAACATCTTGAAAAAATCATTGAGTTAAGAAAGAATAAATGAATTATTTTTCTTTCTTAACTAGCTGATATAG
>JAEOUJ010000154.1 GCA_016839405.1 Candidatus Gerdarchaeota archaeon
CATTTTTTCTTGTACTTTCAACATAAATCAAAAATACATTAGCTTCTTTTAACAAAACCATGATAATCTCTTCTAAACAAGCATAATTTCAATCTTTAATGTTTTTTGATGTTAATGTACATAGGAGTAATAAATTTCTTTAAATCAACAATGGAAAAAAAGTTTTAAGAAAGCAATCATGTTAGTGATTTGTTGGTGAATATTGTGAGTGAGTTAATAAGCTTCTACTACTCAAATCTTATAGATGCATTATATTTTTTTGAATATCATGGACCATTATACAAAAGGATTTACTGGTTGGAACGCAATAAAGATGTAAGAGATTTATATAAAATAATTCGAGATATAAAATTCACTCGTTTTAAATTCTTCTTGCCTTATGCTAGAAATGTAGCTGCATTAAATCAAATTGATGACCCAACCAAGTTAGCAAAACATATTCGTGATTATCCTCCTCGAGGAAAGTTTGGGGAACAATGGGTTATTGATTATGAAAAGATGCGTGATATCTTACGTGAAATTTTGAAATTATTTTTGACAACAATTACGACAAAAGAAACTTTAGATAAAATGGAAAAAATACGTCAATCTATTAAAAAGAAATATTCGCCAATTTGGACCAAGTTAAAAGATGAATCTGAAAAGCTTCCTGGAATAAATTGGAAAAGAAAAGAACCCAAAATTTGTTTATTAATTCCTCTTGATGGAAGATTAAGTCATAAATTAAAATTATCTGATATTGCTTATATTGAAACCTCTGAACTAATGTTAGAAGATGAAAATCTTTTCTTACATGAAGTAGTAAAGTTGCTTAATTATACAAAACCTATTGGTTCATGGGTTAGACAGGATAGAAGAGGAATACGGGCAATAGCCTATGAAGTTTTCACTGAATTGCAAACTATAAAATTAATCAATAGTCTTTATCAAAAGATTCCAAATTATAAAAAAATAGTTCAAGAAAAACTCAATAATTTGTGGATTCCTCAAATTAGAAAAGACACAACATTTGATGATGATGAGCTAGTTCGAATTATGACTGATGCTTATAAAATGCTTACTAAACATGAATATGATGCTCAATATCAACTCGGTGAAATTTATACAGAATTAAATATAATTTTGCTAACTTAAAATAAAATGTAAATTTTAATAGAATAGGGTGATTTAGAGAGGAGAAATTACTCCTCTCTAGTAATAATTCTTTAATATGCACCACGAATAATGGGGTTTATTCCAAAGTGTTCTGAACCATCCGGTTGTTCTGAACGTAGTATAAATTGGCGATTCTCTAATCGATCAATTGTTTTTTGTGCGTCTTCACCCGTGACTCGTAAGAATCGAACAATATCATTAATGGACACTCGTCGTTTATATCTAATAAAAGACATTAATCTAGCTTCGGCAGAATCAAATTTGAATTCAGCAACATTAGCAATTATTGGTTTTATAGGCAAACTATCACTATAGTTCTCAGTAAAACCAAAGATCCTATTTACAGTTGGACCAATTTTCTTGAAGATATCAATTGGCATTGGATCAGACGAATTAAAGATATCCTTACCAAACAACATATGAAAATGATCAGCAATACGACTTAATCGTTTATAAGTTAATGGTGCTAATTCACTATTTTCAGTACAAGCAACAAACATAAGCTGGTCACTTAACTTAAAAACAAAACGGAATTTATCTGCTTCAATCCATTTAATTTCAGCACCAAAGGATCCTACAAAAGAATGAACAGCACTTAAAAAACCACTTATCAAATTTTCATCATTATTTTCATAAACATATTTCTTATGAAATAAGCATGTTCCTGATTTCTGTAAGATCCATATTTGTCGTAAACTCACCTGTATTTCACCTTCTTTAACAATGGATACTTATTCTCTGATTTAATTCAGCAGAAGTTAGATATTAAGAAACGTAGTATCTACATATTGTGGTAATAATATAGAAAAAAAAGATAATCTAGTTGTTATTTTGATGATGGCTCCAAAATTACAACCTTGTCTAATCTATTAACTAACCACCAACCTATTGGTATAGTTATAATAAGACCTACACAAGCAGATGCTAAAGCTATAATTATTAAACCAACCCAACTCCCAATAAACCAAAACCATAAGATGCTTTTTGCTGTTTTTGCAAATGTATATCTTTCTCTTTCTTCATCTTTATGTAGTGAATAAACAAATTCTATTTTATCAAAAA
>JAEOUJ010000155.1 GCA_016839405.1 Candidatus Gerdarchaeota archaeon
GGAATTTTGGATTAAATTTCATGTAAATACAAGGATTAGCATTCACATAACCATATTCAGCATAAAAAGTGTCTTTAAATGGATATAAACATGAAACAGCATAATTCTCTTCTTCCATTTTCTTTAAACAATAATTCATTAATTCTCTAATATACCCTTTTCTTCTATGTAAAGGATCACTAGCAACCATAGCAATTCCTCCCATTGTTAGTTTTTTACCTCGAACATTTTGTTGAAATGGAATCATTCTCAAAATAGCTGTTACAAATCCATTTACTTCTAAGCAGTAATATTCATCATAAATAATTTCAAATCGCTTACTATATCTTTCTCTTGCTGCTTCCATATCAAAACCATAACTTATAGCAGTGATTTCCAATATTCTTTCAAAATCATCCTTTGTGGCTTGCCTAACTTTCATTAAGACTTCTCCATTAATCATTATCTTTTGCATCTCGTGATGCTTTGTCCCATAATTCTCTTGAACTTAATTTAAACATCTGTGCTCTTTCTTCAAGGAAACCATATACTGAACCATGTTTTGCTCCTTCTAAAAGCATATATATAGCATCTCTGGCAACACGTATTCTTTCATGTTGACCAATTATTCCTATAGTATTGCCAAAAATAGATATTCTTGTTCCAGTTGTTTCTTCAATAATTTTTCTTGTTCTACCTTCTTTACCAATTAACCTACCACGAAATCGTTTGAGTTTATTTGGATTAGTTCCTAAAACTAATTTTAAATTAATAATTTCAAGATATATTTCTTCCTCAAGTAATGCAAAAGCAATTTGAGGATTAAATCCTCTGCCAACAGCATGAACAAAATCTCGTGCTTTTATCACTAAAAAAGGATCAGACATTTCTGGCTGAGAACTAATAATAACCTCACCTGAAGTACTATCTATATCTATATCTACTCCTGCCATCTCTTCAAGGCGCTTTTTTACTCTTCCATCAGGACCTATTAGAGCACCAATGCGATTTTGAGGGATAGTAATAATAAATCTACTTATATCATCGTCTTCAAAGGTGAAATTCATAGTTAATTCTCCTGATTTAGAATGCCAATTATTCTTGTTTTAATGGTTTTCCATTAATTTCAATTATTTTTATTTAATCAATCCCAAATGTTTTTACTTTATCAGATGGTGGTTCATTGGTTAAACTTTCATATAATTCATCAATATCAATAACATCAACATTTAGAGATTTAAAATATCGAGTAATATTCTTAATATCCCGATAAAGAAAAATATCTGCATAAGGATGATCTAATAGTACAGCTTGTGAAATATCAATAAAATAAACTTTAGGAGTATAAAGCATATTATATTCTGATAAATCAGCATGAACCAATCCAGCTTTTTTGTAAAGCTTCTGTAAGTTTTTCAAAACCTCTTTGTAGGTTTTTTTTGGTTTGCGGATTTTTTCTTCTTTCATGATTCTATAAGGCAATCCTTTTTTACCTATAAACTCCATAACGACAACATCTTTTACATTGAAAATTGGTTTTGGAACATTTACTCCAGCTTTTATTGCCCTTGATAAATTTTTAAATTCCTTTTTAGCCCAAGCATATACAAATGACCTTTGATCTCGCTTAATTTTAGCAAATCTAGGATCACCTAAAATGTAAATTTGTAACCCTTTGAAAATATTGGTTGATGTTCGATATATTTTGACAGCAAATTCAGAACCATCTGGAGCATAAGCATGATAAACATTCGCTTCTTTACCAGTTGATATTACGCCTGTAAATTCATCTATTATATTATTCTTCCGAAGATTGAATAATGTGGTTCTCGTTTCAACATCAAGAACAGATTCTGCTACTTTTAATTCATCAGTATCTTTTATTTTGATTTTCTTATCATCAACTTTATCTATTTGTAATTGATCTGCATCCAGAAGTTTTTTATCCAAATCTAAATTATCTTCAATTTCTAGGAGAATTTCATCATCGTTTTCTGCATCTTTTTTATTTTTTCTCTTTCTTTTTTTTAGCATGAAAAACTCCTCTTATAGAATTAATTAAACACAATTATAAAATCATTTGGAAAATTAAAGTAAATGATTCAAAATCAAGACAAATTGTGAAGATTAATGAAGAACAATTAAGGATTAATCATTTAATCTAGTTTGATATAACCTTTTTCTTCTAACCAATTAGCAGCATTCCTATTGTAACGGTAAACAAGATCACCACGTGTTTTTTCTTGTAAACCATACCAAGGCATAATGCTAACAACATCATTTTGACGACACCATAATCGTTTTCGATGTTTGCCTGGAATACGAATTATTCTTGAAAAACCATCTGTGCATCGGACTTTTATTCTATCTGCACCAAGAATTTGAGTTACTACTCCTAAGACTTCTCCATCTTTTGGTAATCTAACTCTTATAAATTCCTGTTGACCTTCTGAATCAGATATTCTAACAGTTGTTCCACTATCTTCTGATGATTTATTGGAACTACCTTTTTTACCTTTCTTTTGCGGTTTACCTTTTTTATTATTACTTAAATTATTCACGATCCTTTACTTATAGTTAACTTCAGAACAGATGCTCTCATTAAAAAGTCTTTTGTTAAAAAAGATATCTTTTTAATTAAATCTTATTTTTGATATACTATTAAAAAACTCATATAAACATAACTTATTTAAGAAAGCTTGAGCATTGATATAGTAAAATATGTAAAAGAGAGAAGTGACTCTTAAAAGGTATTAAGAGAATGAGGGGCATAATGTGTCAACTAGGAGAAGAGACAACTCAGATCAAGATACACAAAATGAAACAATTTATCTGAGTAAAGTTTTACTTTTTACCGAAAATGCTCATTCTTTAGCTGAACAATTGCGTGATTTATCAGAGTCCACTGTTAATACTAATTGTCTAAATACAATAGGTATGTATCCATTAATATCTCGAATAACAACTGATTTAGGAACTCTATGTATGTCTATTTGGATAATTAGTTTAGATAGTCGTTTTGAACAATTTAGGATGGCCTATTATTCTGGTTCATCTCATTCAATTATTCTTCATAACAGTAATGATGATTGCTCTTTAACTGATTTAATTAATATCACACCACGAGGAATTCCAACAACTTTTCTAACAATTTCTAGTAATAGTAATGAAGAGCAAATAGTTGATTTAACATTACCAAATGGCTTCATAACAGATAATGATCAAAGATCCATTTCTATTAGAACTATTAATGATATAAATGAAATAACAACAATTTTTGAAGAGATAGGGCAGTTAATAGCACAAGAGTTAATCTCAGGTGAATATCAAACATTTACACCTCAAATGGTTAAACCTTCAAATATTTACAAATTATATAACAAACGATCATTTGAAAAAGTGCAAGAGATAATTAATCGTTTAGGTTATGAATTAAATAATGAAGGTATTGTTATTTTACCCAAAAATTTGTTTACATTTGAAATTGATTTTTATCGAAATCAAGTAAAAGCCAATATATCTAATTGCTTGACTTGTAAAAAACAATGTAAACATTATCGTAAACTTTGCGTTGTTGAAGAAGATCAAGGTTTTTCAAATTCTTTACATTTTGATAATCTTAGAGCATTAGCAATTTTGTATGCAATTCATGATAATGAATTTGTTAGTTTAGCTGGTGGAAAAGCAAATGAAGATATTTTTCAACAGTTACGTCGATTAAGAGAAATTTATGAAGTGAATTGTCCTTTTTGTATAGAAGAACAACAATTTAGAGATCAAAAAAAATCAAAACAAAAAAGAAAGAATACATAACATTATTTTTTTCTTATTTCTCATAATGTTTTACTTCATAAATAATAATTAAAAAGATTAAATAAATCAATTAAATATAATTGACTTATTATCTGATCATAAGTGTTATATATGTAAAAAAAAGGTGAAAACTCTGAGCAATCAAAATGAAAACATTATTCCTTTTATTGTTGATGCAAAAGAAATTCCAATCGAAGCTGAACTTGCTCTTATAGTGGGTGTTGTAGGGGATAAGATTAAGAAAGGGGGCTTTCTAAAACGTTCAAAAGAAAGATTAACCCAAGTTTCAAAATTCTATTGGCGATTACATTTAGATTCATTAAATCAAAGAATTGTTTTAATTGATTCATTAGGGATATTTGGTGGGGGTTTAGGTGTTCAAGATTTATCAATATCAAATGTTATAGCTCGCTTAAAAGCAATTCAAGATGCCACTACAATTAAAGCTTATGTTGAAAATCTAGAGGACGCTAATCAGGAATTAATTCTTACAACCCAATATTATTATTTATTTGATCAATCTTTTAGTAGATCCACTTTTGATTTGATGAGGCAAAATATGAATGAAGGAATTATTGATGCCCCACTTATTTTACCTTCATTTGAACAGAGTGTTAGCAATGAACTTATACAATTACTTAATGAAATTCCCAATTTTAGTGAAATACAGGACCGTTTACAAGAAGTAGCAAGGGAGTGGCTAGCAGAAATAAATTCTAAAGTAAATGAAATTGAACGGACTTTTGCTGGAAAAATACAACGACTTCAAGAAGATGTTAATCAAAGGATTGAGCAATATAAAGAACAAATGGATCATAAAATAGATTCTGATTTAGAAAAAGCAAATCAGGCTATCTATAGAGAATTAGCTAAATTTGAATCTAGTACTCTTGGATTAACTGGAATGATTAATCCTATTCAAGAACAAGCAAGAAAAATTTTAAATGAAATACCTTCAATTGAAACTCCTAAATTCCAAGAAAGCATGAAAATTTTCCTTAATAAATCAAAAGAACAAATTGATCATATTACTGAAAAAGTCAAAGAATTAGAAATTGATAGAAAAAATTTAGCTAAGAATTTAAATGGAATAAGTCAGCAATTTGTTAATACAAAACAAAATGCTGTAGATGATTTTGAGAAGAAAAAAGTAGCTGCTTTGAATGAGTTAGATGAATTGCGCATGGATCGTGATAGATCTTTATCAGATTTAATAGAAATGCGTGATAGTATTAAACGAAATACTGATGATTTATGTAAAAAGCTTCAAACAGTTGTTTCAAATAGAAAAGAAGCTATAAATAAATCAGCTGTTGCTATTAGTGGAAATATACCAACTGATATTTTAATTTCGCTTTATCTAATAAAATTCAAAGAAAGAGATGATATTCGCTATTTTGTTATTCCACCTCTAATTAAACCACGTCATAATCGTGATATAGATTATCCAAATGCTGAAAGAGATTCTGCAATTATTGGTGGAAAAAGAGTTGCTGATAAATTAGCTGAGGAACTAGTTTTCAACCGTAGATTGAAAGATTCTTTAGATACATTAAAAGCGTCAAATTATTTAGCAACTGGTGAATTTGCTGGAGCAGTTAAACAAGGATTAGATTATTTAGTTCAAAATAAATTAATTAGTAAGAAAGGATCCAAAAAAATAATGGATTTGTTAGAAAATCTGGGATTATAATTAATAGTATCCCATATTTTTTTAATCAAGCATTTTTGAAGAAAACTATAAATAATAACTATTTGAAATTTCATAATTATTTCAAAGAATAAATTTTACTTTAGGTGAATTAAGAATGGATAATCAAGGAAAAATTGCTATAGTTGGAGGAGTCCCGGGCGTTGGAAAAACTACCGTAGTTAATCACGCTTTATATTTTGCTAAAGAAGAAAATTTTGATGTAGTTATATTGGTTTTTGGCTCAGTTATGATGGAAATTGCCAAAACTGATTATAATGTCCAAAATCGAGATGAATTAAGAAATCTTTCACCAGCAATTCAAAAAGAAATTCAAAAACGCGCTGCGATAAGAATAGCTGAACGTTCTCAAGGAAAGATTGCTATTGTTGATACACATTATACAATCAAAACAGGTTCTGGTAGTTTTTTACAAGGTGTTCCTCAATGGGTTTCTGACGAACTAAACCCATCATTACTTGTAATTATTGAGACTGATCCTGATGAAATCATTCAAAGAAGAAGTGTAGATGAATCTCGAGTAAGAGATTATGATACGACTTCAATTTTATTCGAACATCAATTAATAAATAAAGCTGTTGCATCCACGATATGTCAAAAGACTGGTGCATTACTTGCAGTTATTAGAAATAAACAAGGTTTAGCAACAGAAGCTGGTAAAGAATTACTCTTTCATTTGAAATCCATGTAGTAATTTTAGCTACTTATTTTCATTTATTCCTAAAAATTTTATATAAGCGAATTATTATATAGTGGTAAAATAAGCTAATTAAATGGTGTGAAACAAATGGCAGGTATATGGTTATTAGGAGCATATGGCGCTGTATCAACTACTACCATGACTGGTATAGCTGCTATAAAAGCAGGCGAGGCTCCAAGAATACAAGCTGGTATAGTAACAGAAGCTCCTGAATGCGATCCCATAAGTAGTAAATTCCCACTTGAGAAAATAGCTCTTGGTGGAAGTGAAGTTAGATTTCTAGATAGAAATGGATTTCAGGCTTCAGAAAAAATATGGGAAGAAAATTATCATTTTCAAAGAAAATATCTAGATGCAGGTAAAACTGAGCTTAGCAAAATTCGTGCTAAGAAAGGTACAGCAATCAATTGTGGACCTGGTGTAGAAGCTTTAGGTAGCCTTGATACGCTTGAAAATGAAGGGTTATCTCTATCTGAAATTATTGGAAAAATCATGAAAGATTATGATGATTTCAAAAATAAAAGTGGTGAAGTATGTATTATAAATGTTGCTTCAACTGAACCTCATATTACTTTAACTGAAGAGCATCAAACTCTTGATGGTTTTGAAGGTTTAATAGATGAGAATAAAATTGAGAAAGTAACAGCAAGTATGTTGTATGCTTATGCAGCAATAAAAAGCAAAATCCCATATGGGAATTTTACTCCATCACATGGTGCTACTGTTCCAGCAATAAGAGAACTAGCAATTAAAAATCAAATCCCCTATATGGGAGACGATGGCAAAACAGGTGAGACACTTATGAAAACAACTCTCGCTCCAATGTTCAAAATGCGTAATTTGAAAATACTTGGGTGGGCTGGTTTTAACATACTTGGAGATGATGATGGAGTAACATTAAGCAAAGACAAAAACAAAGAAAGCAAAATAGAAAGTAAAGATAAAGCAATTTCAAGTAGCATAGGTTATTCACCATTTTCAATTACAGAAATAAAATACTTCCCTCCTTTAGTCGATCATAAAGTTGCTTGGGATTATATTTCATATAGAGGATTTTTAGGAACTAAGATGGCTTTACAATTTACTTGGCATGGAATTGATTCGATTTTAGCAGCACCTATAGTAATTGATATTGCCCGAAGTTTAATGTATGCTAAATCACGAGGGGAATTTGGAGCAATTCATGAACTTGCTTTCTTCTTCAAACACCCTATTGATGACATAATTGGAAATACTTTCAAACAGTACGAGATTTTCCTAGATTGGGTCAATACAGGTAAAAAAGTAGAGCTAGAAAAAGTTCAAGCTAAAATCATAAAAGGATAGAAACATTTAGCTAAATATCCTTTTTTTTCATTTTTTTTAATCAAAAAAAGTTAAAATTAATTAAATTAACTAAAAAAATCGGAAAGGATCTTGCAATGGAGAATGATTTGACTAACTCATCCTCTGAAAATATAATTAAAAATCTAAAACAACAATTGAAATCAAATAATAGTGAACAACGGATTAGTGCTCTGTATCAATTAAGAAAAAACAATTTTCAAGAAATAAATTCTATATTAAAAGAAATTATAAAAAAAGATTCTGAAACTTCAGTTCGTGAATTAGCTTTACTCATTTTACATGAAAAAAATGATCCAGATATTGTAACTTTTATGAGAAGAATTTTCTTCAATGCTACAGATGATCGTTATATTAGAGCAAGAGCTATTTGGTCTCTAAGCCATCAGAAAAATAATGAAGCATTTGATATTTTACAACATGCAATAGAAGATAAAAGTGAAGAGGTAGTCTATTGGGCGATATTAGGTTTACTTAATTATAATCAAAATGAGACAATTCTTGCAACGTTAAAAAAGATGTTATCAACAAATAGATCAACTCTAATTCGGCAAATAATAGCATATTATTTTGGTATTCTTAAAAATGAAAATGCTCGAGTTGAATTAGAAAAAAGATTATTAGAAGATACTCAACCTATTGTTAGATTACAATCAACCTGGGCACTGCGAAACATAAAATCTCTAAAATCTATTAATAAACTTTGTAAGGCATTATTTAAGGAAATAAATGATTTAACAAAAAGAGAAATTGCTCTTTCAATAGGTTATATCATTATAAATCAAATTAATGAAAATAAAGACAAAGCTGATTATTATTCTGCCAAGGATGAAGCAGTTGATTGTTTATGTAAAATTTTTACAAGAGATACTGCTTATATAGTTCGAAGAGCTTGTGCAGAATCTTTAGGAAAAATTGGAGATAAAAAAGCTAGTCCTAGCTTATTAGATAAAATCTTGATAGACACAAACCAATTTGTTCGAAAGGAAATAATCCTTGCACTAGGGAAAATAGGTGATCCTATTGCTCTTGATGCTTTAGAAGATGCAAAAAAAAGTAATTATCCGTTAATAGTTCAAGCTGCACATGAGGCTATATTACTTATTAAAAATAATCAATAAAAATTGATAAAATATTTAATTAAATTTTAATTCTTTATTAAATCAAAAGTATTTAATATAATTATCTTTTTTAAAACATAAAAAAAGAGAGCTACTCCAATGCATCCATTATTTAGAGTATTAAAATATATGAAAAGAAAAACATGGTTTTCTTTTGGAGTAGTTATTTTTGCAGCTTTATTAGATTCAGCTTTTACTATATACTCTCCATGGGTTGTAAAGGACGTAATAAATGGATTATTTGGTGAAGGTGTAGATCAAGCAACTCAAATATTTGCTCTAAAAGTATGGTTACCTGTTTTTGTTGCTGTAGGATTATTCTCTGCTATTTTCAGGTTTCTTCAAAGATTTATCAATGAATATGTTTCACAATCTTTGATTTTTGATTTGAGAAATACTCTTTATTCAAGGATTCAAAAACAATCAATTGATTTTTTTGATAGAATTGAAACAGGACAATTAATCTCAAGAGGAACTAGTGATATAGAAGCAATTAGAAGGTTACTTAGTATAGGATTAAGAATTTTCCTAAGATCAATTTGTCTTTATATTGGTATTTTTGTTTTAGTTGGAATAATGGATTGGAAATTAATGTTAATTATTCTAGCATTAGCACCAGTTTTATTCATTTTAATGTTTACATATGCAAGACAAATTAGACCATTAATGAGAGAAATCCAAAATAAATTTGGTGATATGAACTCAGTATTAGCTGAAAATGTTTATGGAGCAAGAGTTGTAAGAGCTTTTGCTGCTGAAGGATTTGAATCAGAAAAATTCGAAACTGAAAATGAAATTTATCTTAATTTAAATATGAAAATGGCACATCTTAGAGCTTATATAACAACTCTCTTTCCAATGATACTTGGAATTGGATCATTTCTATTACTTCTTGTAGGTGGAAGAACAATTGTTTTAGGTGGAGATATGGATTTAGGTAGACTAATTGCCATTAATAGCTATTTAATTCTTTTACAAACACCTACAAGATTTATGTCATTTGCAATTATGCATTTCCAAGAAGGTACAGCAGCACTGAATAGAATTTTCGATGTTGTTGATATGGAGAAAAAAATACAAGATAAACCAAATGCAATTGATATGCCTGAAATAAAAGGATCAATAAATTTTGAAAATATTACATTTACTTATGTTGAAGGTAATCCACCTGTTCTGAAAAATATACAATTAGATATTCCTCCTGGTGAAACAGTTGCATTTTTGGGAACAACAGGATCGGGTAAAAGTACTATTGTAAGTTTGGTTCCAAGATTTTATGACCCACAAATAGGATCAGTTAAAATCGATGGCATAGATATACGAGATGTAAAAGTCGATTCTTTACGCAAACAAATAGCAATCGTGCAACAAGAAGCATTCTTATTTGCTAGAACAATACGTGAGAACATTGCTTTTGGAAAACCTGAAGCAAAAGATGAGGAAATTATTCATGTAGCTGAGATTGCGCAAGCTCATGATTTTATAACAGAATTCCCAAATGGATATGACACTATTGTTGGTGAACGTGGTGTTACTCTATCAGGCGGACAAAAACAAAGGCTAACAATCGCACGCGCTTTACTAATCAATACACCGTTATTAATTATGGATGATTCATCAAGTGCTTTAGATTTTGAAACTGAACATCAATTCCAGAAAGCAATAAATGAACTAATCAAGAATCGAACAACACTCATAATCACTCAAAGATTATCAACAATTAAGTTTGCTACAATGATTATTGTTATGGATAGAGGTGAAATTGTGGAAACAGGAACGCATGAAGAACTAATGATTAAAGGAGGTTTATACAAGGATTTGTATGAAACTCAACTAATAGACCAAGAATTTGATGTTTCAATGGATGCTTTAGATTCAGCTTCTAAAGAAGTTGATTTACAAGAAGAAATAGGAGGTAAAAAATAGTATGGGTTTTAGAAGAGGTGGTCATTTTGACGCTTTGGTTGAAGACGAAGAACAAAAAGAACGACCTAAAATAGCTTCAGATTGGACCTTGGCTAAATGGATAATTGGCTTTATTTTTAGAGATTTTAAAGGATTGGCTATTCTAGCTATTATTTTAGTGGGATTAGGTGCAGTAATAGATCTTATTTCTCCGCTTATTTTAAAATTCATTATTGATGATGTTTTAAAAAATAATGTGAGTAGTCAAACTGATTTATTAAATCATTTACTTTTGTTAACTTTATTACTCTTTGCATCAACAGTTGTTGCTGCAATAGTTCAGATCTTTAGAACAATAATTCTTTACAAAATGGGTTATAATACTGTTAAAAAAATACGAACAGTGACATTCTCCCACTTACAAAATCTTTCACTTAAATATTTTGATACACAAGAATCTGGAAGGCTTATCTCCAAAGTTACTAATGATTGTGATAAGATAAATGAACTTATGAGTGGAGGACTAGTTTCATCATTAATCGATTTTATTACTCTTATAGGAATAACAATAGTATTATTGGTTCTTGATTGGCGACTTGCTTTATGGATACTCGTATTGTCAATACCAATAACACTAATTATTAGCTATTTCTTTAGAATACGCGCAAGAAAAGCATATAGAAAAACAAGAAAAACAATAGCAACTGTAACTGCTAATTTATCTGAAAGTATTTCAGGAGTAAGAGTTTCAAAATCATTTACTCGAGAAAAGAAAAATATACAAGAATTCAGAACAGTCAATCTAGAAAATCAACAAGCAAATATAAAAGCAGTAGCTGTATTTGCCACTACGTTTCCTCTGTTTAACTTTTTAGCTTCAGCTGTAATTGGATTTGTTTATTTTTATGCAGGATATACAGAAGTCTTTGGTAATGTTGAAATTTTACATGTAATTTCAATTGGTAATGCAATTGCATTTACTCAATATGTTGGAAATTTCTTTAGACCTGTTTTAAATCTTACAATGTTTTATAATACATTCCAATCAACTATGGCAGCTACAGAACGTGTATTTGAATTAAATCATACAACATCAGATGTAATAGAAAAGAAAGGTGCATATGTATTACCTGAGATAAAAGGACATGTGAAATTTGAAAATGTTGTTTTTGGATATAAAGAAGATGAACTGGTCTTAAATGGTTTTAATCTAGAAGTAAAACCAGGAGAATCCATAGCAATTGTTGGACCAACAGGTTCTGGAAAAACTACTATAGTTAATCTATTAGCAAGATTTTATGAAATTCAAGATGGATCAATTACGATAGATGATCATAATATACAAAATATAACCTTAAATTCATTACATAAACAGATGGGTATAGTTTTACAAGATCCATATCTTTTCTCAGGTACAATAGGAGAAAACATAATCTATAACCATAAACAAGTTCCTTTTGAAAATCTGGTAGCATCTGCGGATTCTGTAAATGCTCATGAATTCATTGAAAGATTACCTAAAGGTTATGATACACAGGTAGGAGAACGAGGGAGTAAATTATCATTGGGACAAAGACAATTAGTTTCCTTTGCTCGAGCGTTATTACCAAATCCTAAAATACTAATTTTAGATGAAGCAACTTCTTCAGTTGATCCTTATACTGAAATTCTGATAAAAAAAGCACTTGATAAATTACTTGCCAATAGAACTTCCTTCATAATTGCTCATCGATTATCCACCGTAAGAAATGCTGATAGAATTATTGTAATTAAAAATGGGAAAATAATTGAAGAAGGATCAAATGAAGAGCTTCTTGCCAAAAAGGGAGAATATTATCGTCTTTATCAACTTCAATTTAAAGAACAAGAAAATAATGGTGAATAATTAGGTAAATAGAAATGCTTAATTAATCTATTAAATGTGTACTAGAAGTTTCAAAACTAAGTCATAAGCAGTTAGGAGGTTATTTAATTGAATGACAAATTTACTACAAAAGTAAGTAGAATTTTACCCCCAACTGTTATTTTACCTTTGCTTATGTCTTATATGCTTGAACACATTGGTATTTCTATCTATTGGATTTTCTTTGGATTAGAATTGTTTGATACAGTTAGTGATTCATATTTCAATATAGCTTTAGTTTTTGCCATACCAGCAATGTTGTCTGTATTTGGAACTACATTTTTGAGTCATTTAACAGATAAAACAAAAAAACACAAATTAATTCTTTTCCTATCAAGAGTAGCATTAATGATTCAATTTATATTATTATTATTTTTTAACAATAATATTTGGATTGTTCTTATTATTTTAGCATGTTTTGGAATTGTCACACAAATTTACTATTCTGTTCATGGTGCACTCTTAACAATAATCTGCCCTCCAGATCAAAGAGGTCAAGTAACTAGTTACCAAGTTATTTTCGCTAGTGCTGGTTGGATGATTGGTGGTGGAATCTCAGATGTTATTAAAGGACGATTTGGTATTGAAGGGAATTTAGGTTTTGCTGCTTTCTTTGTTTTAAGTGCTGGATTAATTGCTTTATTATCAAAAGCAAAACCTTGGAGTAAAATTGATGATGAGAAAATCGATATAGAATTAATTATTGAAAAACCTAAAATCGATAAAATTACTGAACCATATATTTTAGAAAAAGTTGAGACAAGTAAAAAAACAACTTTTATTGATATTTTGAAACGAAGAAGAATCTTAATACTTTTATTAATATTACTAGTACTGGATTTCGGTTTTGGACCTTTTAATTCTATCACATCAATTTATTTCAGTAGTGTTTATGAAAGAACTTTTCAAGGTGTTTTTGCTACTCCTGAAGAATTAGATGCATATATAGATTGGTTAATTAAATTATCAAATGTAATTGCTACTGGTATAGGGATGATTATTTTATTATCAGTTGGAAGATTATTAGATAAAAAAGGGAGAAAACCATTTTTAATTATCTCTATAGCATTTTACCCATTTATTTATTCACTAATGTTTTTCTTTTCAGATCATCCTTGGGGCATGTTTATTTTTTACTTGTATCCATTATATGCATTAAAAGTTCCTACAGCAAATACAATAATGTCTGATTTAACATCAGAAGATGAAAGAGCTAGAGGAATGAGCTTAATTTCAATTGAACAAATCTTTGCTGGTAATCTTGGTGCAATCATCGGAGCACTAATTGCAGATCATTTTCCTGGAGATTGGATACCTAGATTTATTCCTGAAGGAATATATGTAATACCAATATTTCCAATGATTTTAGGTTTTGTAGCTTTAATATTAGCAGTTTTTCTAATCAAAGAAACAAATCCAAAATCTATTGAAAGAAGAATAAAAAAAGAAGCTATAATAATTAGTTCTGATTAACTTGCTACATTTTTAACTACTTCATCACATGATATCTCACGTAATACCTCCTTTATTATATCAGGAGGTATTTTCATCTCATTAGCTGCTTGTAGGGGATCGAATCTTGTTTCTTTCTTCCTTTCTCGATTTAAAATTAAGTCAATTTCTGCTTTTAATCGATCAAATGAATAAAACACTTTTTGATCATTATCTAGAATACCCATATATAAAGCAGAAAGGAATTCTCTGCGTACTATGGATGCAGCATCACTTTCTTGTATTCCAAATTCATTAGAAATAGCATTCAATTCTATTCTGCCCCATAGCTCATACTCAGAGTAGAAGAAGGATCTTATATCTTTAATTTTATCCATAGATATAAAGACATCTTTGTTTATTGGTTGACCATCAATTTTACGTGAAATTAATAGGTTATCTAATAAATAATCTGACAATGGTAAGGATCTGTCTGTTGTTGAAAAAATCGTTCTATCAAATGTGCCTTTTTGTTGTAGATCATAAATAATTCTGCCTTTAGTAGCATTCATAATTTTTCTTATTCTTCCATGTGATACAAATGGTAATGAAGCTATTAAATCCCAAGCATCACCAACTTTTGAAGAATTAATGAGTTTCAAAGTTCGAGCAATGGTTTTGGTGAATTTTACTTTCTTCATTTCAGCTAACTCCATAACTCGTAAAAAGATTGTTTCTAATGAATCCATATCACAGCTAGCCATTCGAGCAACTGCTGTTTTAGTCATTAATTCTGCAATTATCTGATCAATATTCTTCCGGCTTTTCATTAGTCGAATATATTTTAGAATAGCATTATCATACGAATTTGCCGCATCTCGAATAGCTCCAATATCTTCAAAGACTTTACCTGCAAGTGAAATGAATTTTAATGTTAGGTTTGCTGGTATTCTGGGTTGATCTATAAAAGCAATTCCTCTGTTGAAACATTTTGTCGCAATTTCATGAGCATTTCGCCAGTTTTTTGTTCTAATAGCTGATTCTGATGCTATTTTATAAACACGATAAGCAATGGTAATATCTGCATCCCATTCCCTTGTCTGGAAAATACGATTAACAAGTCTATTGGAATTTTCTTCATCTTTAGCTATATCAAAAGCTTCCACAGCTATATCATAATATATCATAGATTCTTCTATTTTACTATCATTAACTAATTGATCTCCTGCACTTAATGCAAACAATCCAATGTTTTTTAGTTCAGTACTCAAAGATAAAACATCGCTAATTTTTAATGCTGTTTCAAGAAAATTAATAGATTCAGTATATTTACGTTTGTCATATAGTAATTGTGATGTTCTGAATGAGTTTTCTGTTATATTGACAGCTATATTTGTATCACTCATATTATCTACTATAATTGTAGCTCCATGTCTTAATCGAAAAGCAGCGTCTGTATTAGCTCTTTTAAGTAATTTTCCTATATCTTTTTGTATTTCTAAAATATCATTGTCAATATAAGATTGATTTTTTGAGAGAGAAAGTATACGTAAACAACTTTCTATTATTTTCTTTCCTGTTTTATATTCATCCTGTGATTTACTTATTTTCTCACCAAAGGATGTTATTTGTTTAATTTGATTAGTTATTAAATTAAAATCAATTTGTGCTCTAATAGATTTTGGAACTTCAAAAGCTGTTAACCCATCTATAATATCATCTAATGTTGAAAGTGTAGTCATGGTATTATTTGTTGATAATTGTTGAGCAAAATCTAACATTGCTAAAACTATTGTTGACATTAAACTATCGCTTTGGGTTTTTACTGCTATATCTCGAGCAGTAAGAAGTGCTTCATAACCTCTTATTGACTGCATATTTCCTACCAAATCTTTGGACCCTAATTTTACAAATTCCATTCCAACACGTTCAATATATTCGAGATTTTGTGCTTCTTGAAATATCTGGTAACAATAACCTAATAATTTGTAATTATTATATAAATCTCCATTATCTGACATAACTAATGATTGTTCAAAGACTTCTTGGCCAATAAGCATCAATAAATCTTGATTTCTAAATTCATTAATTAGTCTCAATGTGTGATCTAAGAAAAAGAATCCTAATTGAGGTTTATTTAATAAAATATCTGCATTTGCTCTTTTTATTAAAATTGAAATAACTTGAGTTATTAAATCACGTTGATCTGTTTCACTAAAGAACTTAACAGAATCTCGAGTGATTTTAGTTATCATATTCCATTCTGTATCAAGAGTTAACTTTATCGCTTCAATATATGTGCTAGATATATTTTGTATTAAATTCTGTTTAGCTAAATCTTGCTTAGAAATTATCTCAATTATTCTTGCACCTGCTAATGAATTCTTTTTCTTGATAATTTCAAGAGATAATTTTAATGATAGGTCAACAACCTTATTAAATTCTTCAGGATCGGGGCTGGTTTTAGCTAATTCAATCGCTCGATTTAGGAAAAACATTCCTATAGCTGATTTTCGATTTGGCAAATTTTGACTCGCAGCAAAGAGATAAATACTTACTATTAAATCTAAAAGTTCAAATCTTGATATTTTCTCAACTAAAAATCTACTTTTCTCTAAAATTAAAACTGCTTTAGTAATTTCATTTTCTTCAAAAAATCTGCGAGTAGATTCTATAATTTGCTTTAATGAAGCAGTTGCCATATCTATATTTCTAGCTTTTAGAAATAGATCAATTGCTCGTTCATTTGCTTCTATTGCTTCAGCAGCGTTGCCTAGGCTAAGATTGTTTGTAGAAATAATTAAGCTAGCTTCACCAGCTTTTGTAAATGATTCAGCTCTTTCAAATATTATAGAAGCTTGGTTATAATATTTTATAGCAATCTCTAAGTTACTATTAGCCATTTCAGCTGCTCTTTTTAAACTGATTTCTCCCAGTTCAATACAGCCTTGAGTGTTTTTAGTTTGAATTTCTATATCAATTGCCTTATTTACAGCAAGTTGACCACTTGTTTGATACCCTCTTTCAATCAAAATAAATCCAGAATTAAGATAAATTTTTGCTGCTTCATGAGAGCCATATTTCTCATTTGCTAATGCTGCAGCATTATCAATTATATCAATACCATTTGATTCATCACCCTTATTTATGAACTCCACACTCATTTCAATGCAGAAATCTCTTGCTTTATCAAAATTTTCTGATTTTTTATAGAATTCAACAGCTGTTAGAATAAAATTCTTAGATAGCTCCAATTCATCATTAGCAAATAGTTCTCTAGCAATTCCATTCAAACGATTCCCTTGATTTAATAATTCATCTTTTTCATTTTCCAATATAGTTAATAATTGGTTAAAGGCATTATTTACTGAGTTGAACATACCAGCATTCATTAAATTTTCAATTCTTATACTATTAATTTCTAAAGCAAATTCTAAGTTTGTAGATATACTATAGTTTGAAGCATTTTCCCAAAGCTCTTCACCATCCATAATCTTTCCTTCATTAATCACTTCTTTTGCTTTCTGAACTAATTTTTTAATTGCCTTTTTTTGCTCACCGATATTACCTGTTTTTTGGTGGACAGTAACTATCTGACCTGTAACAATTGAAGCATTTTTGTAATCTTTCATACTATATAATAAATCAGCAATTTCTTCTAAAATTTTAGATGCTTGTTCATATTCATTAGCAACCATAAGAGTATCAGAAGCCAAAAGAACTAATTTCACTCCCTCAACAATTTGATTCATTTTTAATAGAATATTACAGGATTTCATATAAACTTCTGATGCCTTAATTGGTTGTCCTAATCTAAGATAAATACCAGTAGATAAATCAATAACATGTAAACCAAGCTCTATATCATTTTCTGAAATAAATTTTGTAGATGTATTTGAAAGCTCATCTGCAAAAATTGGTGATTTTTCACTTTCATCTAATTGTTCAAGTAAATTTGTTACTTGTAGGTATACGTTATATGCAGTTGGGTAATCTTTGATCTGAACAAAAGCTCTTCCTTCTAGAATTAATGATTCTATCTCAGCATCTATTAATTGATTTGTCTTAGCTAAGCTTAAAGCTTTCTCAAAACATTTGATTGAGAATTCCCTATTTTCTAATTGATTAAATATTAGTGCTTTTAATCCTATATCAGCTGTTTTCAATATTGATTTTGAGAGTTTATCATAATTTTTGGCTTCTAAAAATGACTTATTAGCTAATTCAATTTGTCTATAAGCATCATCCCACATTTGTCTATGAAGATTTATTTCGGCTAATGAAAGAAAAGCATCTCCTGATCTATCTATATCATTTAATTCTAAGAATATTTGAGCTCCAGTTTCAATTAATTCCTCACCAAAAACAAAGTGATCCTTATCAATGAACGCATTTCCTTGTGCTAAAGCAGCTTCACCTGCTTCTGCAAGCATTCCAGTTTGATTAATAATTTTAATTCCAGTTCTTATGAAATCTGAAGCCTCATCATAAAGATCTTGATTGTCTCGAAGATTCCCACCTTGATAAACAATTAATCTTCCTAGTTTTACTAAATAATCCTTTTCACCTTCTAAATTATTTCTAGCCAAATCATAAAATTCCCTAACAGTATAAAGATCATTTAATTCAAGGAAAGTATTTGTAGCTTCACTAAGAATTTGATCATGTACTTCCAAATTTGCTAACAGACTAAATTCCATTGCAGATATATAAAGATGCTTAGCAAAAATTGGTTCATTAGATTCTATAGCCATTTTTGCTTTTTCAGTACAAAACATAGAAATATCAATAACAGGTTGTGTTAAACCTAAACTTACAAATGAACCAATTGCTTTTCGTAGTAATTCAATTCCATTTGTAATAAAATTATAATTAATAAGTATTTTAGCAGCTAAAGTAGTTTTTTCACTAAATATATCTGGTTGAATTTCATTGCCTAAAACTGATGCAATTTGTGAAAGTAAATCTTTAGCAAGTTCATTTTGATTGTTATCAAAAAGCAATTGTCCAAATTCTAAAACAAAATTACTTGCTTTGATGTTTTCTTTTATTTCAACTAAAGTGTTAATTGCTTGTTCAAGATATTTTTTACCTAGATTAAACTCCTTAGTGGATATTACCAATTGCTTTCCTGTTGTGACTAATTTTTGTGCTAATTTTTTAGATTCTTCTGGGTAAAGAGTGCCTAAGATCTTAGTGGCATATGTTATAATGTCTAAACCAACTTGAAAATTGTTAATATTAATCGCATGGTCAAAATATTCCAGTAAAACACTCACTTGATCTATAGGCCCTTTTTGTTGTGCACAAATAACTGCTGTTTTAATTAATTGTTGAGATAATTCCTTTTTCCCTTCAGAGAGTTTATTTTTTGCAGAAATTAATAGGGGTGTATATGTACTTAAAATTTCATCATGATTTTCTCCCTCTCGAAACATTTTTGCTGCTTCTATAAAATGAAAAGATGCTATGTCATATTGTTCTAATCCAATTAATGATTCACCAAATAGTCTGTGAGCTTTTCCTGCTTCAAGTATATTCCCAGCATTAATTAGATATTCAACAGCTTTAACTGAATATTCTTCAGCTTCTTTATATTGCTTAGCTTTAATAAGAGCGGAGGCAATTAGTGTAGTATTCAACCCTATATGTTCAAATGCTTGATTTCCATCGAGCAGAATAATTGCATTATTTACATAATTATAAGCTACACTGTATTTCTTATTTTCAATCAATGAAAGAGCTTGCGAATATAATATTTCAGAGCATTTCAAGAATTTTTCTTTTATATTATCAGAAAGAAATGATTCAGCTGATTTAGTATAATCATCAAGTGCTAAATCTGTTCTTCCTTCCTTAAATAGATAATTGGCTTTTGAAAGAAGAATATCACCTAAAGATTCTAAGTTTATTTTCCCTAGTTGTTGAATTACATCAAAATACTCTAAACCTAATTTGAATTTACCTTTTTGATCAAATAAGAAATATGCTTTTTTAATAATCTCTTCAGCTAAATTAGTTGATGATTCTTTTTGATTAATTGTAATTAGCAATTTTAAAGCTTTATTATAGAAATCCTTTGCAATAGAAAATTTCTTTTTATCAAACATTTGTTGTGCATAATCAGATTGTATTTCTGCTGCTTTAGCTATTACAGTTGTTGAATTTGTTGTTAATGCTTTTTCAATACTTAAATTTAATAATTCCCCTCCTGGATCTGTCTCACCAAAAGAGAGTTTAACTTCTTTTAGTAATTTCTTCGGTCCAGCTCCACTTAAGATTTCATTTGCATATTCCACTAATAATAATAATACAATTTCAGTTTGATCCAATAAACCATTTTCATTGCAGTAATCAACTAATTCATTAAATAATTGTAATCCTTCTTTTAGAAAACCTTCTTCAAATAATATTTTAATTGCTTGAAATTCTCCCTCGATTTTGATATTCTTCTTATCTATTTCTAATAATACCTCTGAAGCTTTTGAAAGAAAATCAAAAGCTTTTTTACGTTCTTCAATTTTTTTATTAGCAATTAAATCCCATGCATATTCATGAAGATATTTTCCCTTTTCAATTAATGTTTCTTCATAATTTTGATTTGTAATTCTAGCAGCTAACTCCTTTTTTGAGATATATTCAAGCATTTCATCATATTTTTTCTTGGCAACAATTTCTGCCATGAGTATATCTATAGGAGCAAAAGCTTTTGGAAGAATTTCTTTTTTCTCTTCTTCTGATGCTAATTTAATATAAGAAAAGATGGAATCAACCATCATCTGATAATATTCTGCTTTTTCTGCATTAGCTAGTGCTTTAAGAAAAGAATCTTTTGCTTCATTAGGTTTTGCTGTTATAATAAATTCTTCTGCAGCTTTATAATAAGTGTCCGCAGCATTTTTCCATTTTTCTTTTTCTTCAAATGCAGCTGCTTTGTTTAATAATTCGGACATCTTTCAAGACCTCTAATAGTTAACAACCATTCAATATTTTATAGGTTTGTTTTGTATTTCTATACAATATATCTATATCCATTTTCATTAAGTGTGAATTACTCATAAATTTTTAGTAAAAGGAAAAGGTGCGAAAATTCTATTAAAATGCCTCATCAGGAGGTGGTGGTAAAGGTATAAGCATACCATTTTCTAAATATTTTATTAAAACGCTTAAAACATCTTCCTTTAACATTGAGGCTTTTTGTTTTTCAAGAATTAAGTCAATTAATTCAGTAACATAATAAACCTCTTCTTCATTTGTTGCTATAAATTCTGTATATGTTTTAGCTAATTGCTTTTCATGCTGTGTTATTGCAGTCAGTCTCATTCTTTTTATGTCTATTTTTAATGGATAGAGATATTCTAAACGAAGATGTTTTTCTAATAAATCAGTTGCACCTGTAAATTCAGATATAAATCCTGAGAAATCTTCAAGTTGTTTTTTATATAAACTCTCAAATTCATTCATAAAAATGCCTATTCTTCTTTTTAGACTCTCTCCTATTTTCTCACTTACAAGAAATGCTGCTTTGGAAATATTCCCTTCGTATATAACAATCCAAAATCCTTCACGACCAATTTCGCTGAAAACACCAACACGTTTTTCTACATCTCCAGCCATCTCTTCAGTAAAAGTTCCAACAGCACTTAAGAAACCACTAGTAAGAGACACATCAATTTCTTTACCAAATCCTTGACTAAAAAGAGGTACCCCCGAATGAGAATGAATTAAAATTACATGTTTTATTTTCAAAATATCATTGAATATTTCAATACCAACTTTTTTATCAGCTTCTAAATCTAAAGGTAAGAAGTAATTGGTTTCTTCAACTTGTTCTTCTAATTTAATTTCATTTTTTTGAGTAATATCTAGCACGGGTTCTTCAGGTATAAGCTGGTTGTCATCTATTTGTGGTTTGTATGCATCAGTGGATGAGGTACTATATGGTTGGTATGGTGCATATGGTGTTCCTACAGAATATGGTTTACCATGTCTTTGAGCTTCTATCATTGGTTTAGTTTCAACAACTTTTTCTTTTTTACTTAACGGAGCAACATATTGACGACAAGTATAACAATACCATCTTCTATATTGTTCAATAAATCTAACTTGTGATTGGCAGTTTGGACAAAAGGCATTTGTGCTATCAGGCATTTGATCAATTTGAGCTGTTCTCAAACCACTGCCTTTAAAAGGAATTAATTCTACATTGGGTTTTTCTTTAGTTTTATCTCGTGAGAAACTAAATGCAACTACCCGACTTTTATCAATTGAAAAAACTAATTCATTTTGTCTATTACCATTCAAATCCCCTATTCTTAAATCATTTATATTACTATAGCCTTCATAACTTTCAATTGTATTTTGTCTTAAAATATGAAATGAGCCATTTAATGTTCCTACTACAATTTCTAATTGTTTATCATTATCAACATCCCCAACTGAGCCACATGTTATTGTATCCCCAAGATTATGTGTTGACATTACTCTATTCCTTTTAAATACACTTAATCTCCCCGAGACATCTCCAATCATAACCTCAGAAATACCATCACGATCAAAATCCCCATTGAAACAAAAGCTTGGCTCATTTTCAATGTTAAACTCTCCAATTAAATCAAATTTCTGTAATTGAGGTCGGAATTCAATTTCTTTGAATGTGCCATCTCTTGTGCCCACAACAAATCCAGTTTGTCCATTTCCATTAAAATCACCAGTTAAAATATGACAAGCTGGATCCGGGAAAATTTTCCCTAATGAAAAACCTCTAACTTTATCCCAACGATGTTTTTTACCAGGTATGCGCTCTATCATAACAACTTCGCCATTAGCACAACCAACGATAATTTCAGATAATTTGTTACCATTTAAATCACCTGGCGAAGCACTAATTACTCCACTTGGCAATCGAATGCCATCTCGAATATCTTTACTAAAAAATGGTCTGCCATTTCTTGAATTAATTCTTACAACGCCTTTAATATCTCCAGTAATAAGCTCAAAACCCCTCTCAAGGCTTGTTCGAGCGACACACATTGTATTTATTCTTTCATTAATTTTAACTGAATAATTAGACATGTGTTTTGGATGAATTATTCTAACATCAGTAGTATTTTTAATTAATCTTGCAGCAATAATTTCTGAAATACCATCTATATTAAAGTCATGTGTTATTAAAGAATGAAAATTATCCGTTGCTTCTTCAAGGGTTTGTTGCAAGAGTACATACAACCAATTTTTTTCCTAAACACAAGAGCAAAAGCTCAATTTAAACTTCATTATTGATGTAAAGCTTAATGTATAAATTCCTTTTGTTACCGAACATTTTAAACCAAAAAATGTTTATTCATAGAATTTTTTTAAAATTAATTTATAAAAAAAAATTTAATTAAAATGAATTTTTGAGTAAATAATTAAATAAAAATAAAAAAAAGAGTCCTATTTCTTAATAAATTAACACAAAATTATTTTAAAATACAAAATAAATTGTATGATTATAAAATAATAGGGTGAAAACATTTTGTCCGCTTTAATAGATGAAAGTGTAAAACAATTAGTTAAACAGAGATTTAGTGATATGAAAGAACCTGTTACAATTAGAGTTTTTTCATCTAAAAATCATTGTCTTTTTTGTAATGAAATGATATCACTTGTAAAAGCTGTTGCAGAATTATCAGATAAAATAACAATAAAAACTTGTGAATGTAGTGAAAATGATCCTGAAGCTAAAAAATATGGTATTAAACGTCATCCCGCATTAGTAATAGAAGGGGACAAGGATTATGGAATACGTTTCTTTGGTGTACCAGCAGGTAAAGAATTTACTACTTTAATTGAATCAATTATGCTGGTTTCAAATAGAAAAACCATTCTTTCTCCACAAGCAAATGAATTATTAAATCAGATAGATAAAAAGGTAAATCTGAAGGTATTTGTAACCTTAGAATGTCCTTATTGTCCAGCTATGGTTATACGCTCTCATAAGCTAGCATTATCAAGTGATTATATTGAAGCTGAAATGATAGAGGCATCTCAATTTGCTCAATTAGCTAGTGATTATGATATTTTTGGAGTGCCAAATACTATTATTCAAGATGGTTTAGGCAGTGTTGAAGGTTTAGTACCTGAAGAAATCCTATTAAAAGAGATAATAAGTGCACTCGCTCGTACAGGTGAAACGAGTCCATATACTTAGACAAAATATTATCTTTGGTTGAATAGTAAATAAACTATACAACCACCTTCTTAGAAAATAAGGAATATAATTAAATTTGATATATTTTTTTGATAATAACCTTTTCAAATATATAAAACAACAAAAGATTGAGGATGAAAAATTGGCTATAAATGAAATAAAACCCAACATTTACTATGTAGGAGCAAAAGATTATGATCGCAGATTATTTGATGAATTAATACCATTACCAAATGGAACATCATATAATGCTTATCTTATTATTGGCGATAAAAAAACAGCTCTAATAGATTCTGTTGATGGCACAAAATTCCAAGTATTGAAATCAAACTTAAAGAAAATTGGGATTACTGATATTGATTACTTAATTTCCAATCATACAGAACAAGACCATTCTGAAAGTATTGCTAAATTAATTAATCTTTATCCAAATGCTAAAGTAGTTACTAATGAAAAAGGGAAAGAACATTTAATGGTTCATTTACATATACCTGATGAGAAATTTATTGTAAAAAAGACTGACGAAACCTTATCTTTAGGTAATAAAACTTTGAAGTTTATTGATGCACCATGGGTTCATTGGCCTGAAACAATGTTTACATTAGCTGTTGAAGACAAAATTATTTTCACCTGTGATTTATTTGGGACTCATCTTGCACAAAGTGATCCTTTTGTTACAGATAAAGCACTAACATATGTATCAGCTAAAAGATACTATGCTGAAATCATGATGCCTTTTAGGAAAATTGTTGTTAGACATCTTGAAATGCTAGATAATTATAAATTTGATATGATTGGACCAAGTCATGGACCTGTTCATCAAGATCCGAGTTTTATAATTAATGCCTATAAAGATTGGGCTTCAGAAGATGTAAAGAATGAAGTTGTTTTACCTTACGTTTCAATGCACCATTCAGTAAAAGAAATGGTTGAGTATTTTACTGAAGCGTTAATTGAGCGAGGTATTACTGTTAAACCTCATAATCTATCAGTAACTGATGTTGGAGAATTAGCAATGGATTTAGTTGATGCTGCAACTATTATTCTAGGGGCACCAGCAGTTTTAACAGGACCACATCCTCTAGCTGCTTATGCTACTATCTTAGTTGATGCTTTAAGACCAAAAGCAAAATATTTTGGAATAATTGGTTCTTATGGTTGGAAATGTCAACTTGTTGAAAAAGTTTTATCATTGGTTACAAGGATTAAACCAGAAATTTTCGAGCCTATTGTTGTGCGAGGAAAAGTAACAGAAAAAGGATTGAAAGCTCTAGATAAATTAGCTGATGAAATATATGAAAAACATAAAGCTCTTGGTCTAGTAAAATAGATAAATTTAATTTTTCACATTTGAGAGCCCATTTACACTCTTTTTTATGAATTACACTTTAAATTCTATAGAAAAATTATTAATAATAAACTCTTGCTACAAGTTTCTCAATGGTGATCTCGCTATGGCAGAAAGATATCAAATATATAAATGCAATAAGTGCGGAAACATAGTTGAAGTCCTAGACGGAGGTCAAGGACAACTAGTTTGTTGCGGTGAACCAATGATTCTTTTAAAGGAACAAACCGCTGACTGGAAAAATGAAAAACATGTACCACTTATCAAAGATAAGGGCGAGGGTAAAGTCAAGGTAATTGTTGGCAGCACTCTCCATCCTATGACAGAAGAACATTGGATTGAATGGATTGAAGTAATAGATGAAGGAAAAGTCCAACGTAAATACTTGAATCCTGGAGATGAACCAAAAGCAGTATTTAAAGTAAAGAATGTTGAAAAACTCATTGCTAGAGAATATTGCAATATACATGGTCTTTGGAAACACTAATTGAGTTGATTTAAATGACAAAATCCATAAAAGGAACAGAGACAGAAAAAAATCTTTTGAAAGCATTTGCTGGAGAATCTCAGGCAAGAAATAGATATACTATGTATTCTAAAATTGCTAATAAAGAAGGTTATAAACGAATAGCTGAATTTTTCTTAGAAACTGCAGATAATGAATACCAACATGCAAAGCAATTCTTCAATTTCCTAGAAGGTGGTATGGTAGAATTTACTGCTGCTTATCCAACTGATATAGGGACAACTGAAGAAAATCTAAAATTCGCAGCTGCTGGGGAAAATGAAGAACATACAAAATTATATCCTGGTTTTGCTGCTGTTGCAGATAAAGAAGGTTTTCCAGAAGTTTGCCGCAAATTTAACATGATTGCAAAAGTTGAAGTAGAACATGAGAAACGTTATCTTGCTCTCTTAGAACATGTTAAAGGAAATACTGTATTCAAGAGAGACAAGAAAATTAAATGGAAGTGTATGGTTTGTGGTTTTGTACATGAAGGAGATGAACCACCAAAGGTTTGTCCTGCATGTGGTCATTCACATGAACATTACGAACCATTCTGTGACCATTATTGATTAAAGATTCTCATCATGGGTTTACAGTAATTATTACTGTAACACCCTATTTGTTTCTTTTTTTTAAAAATTAATTCTTTTACAAATGCATATATATCGCAATATCATAATACTTCTTAAAAATCGTTTTGGGAGAACTATGGTTAAAAAAAAGTGTCCAAATTGTGGAAAGAAAATCGATGATTACTTAATATATTGTGAATTTTGCGGTCAAATATTACAAACTAATAAAACAAAGGTAAATAAAGTATCCTCTCAAGTAAAATCTAATGTAACTATTAAAAAAACATCTCCAACTAAAGAAGCAGATGGAAAGATTATTGTTGAAGTTCCAAAACAAAAAGAAAAGAAATTAAAATGGTACACAAAACCAAAAAGAAAACGTCCATGGTATCATCCTCTTGAATTGTTTTTCTGGATTGGTTGGGGGTTATATGTGTTCTTTCGGCTTATAGGCACAGAAATTTTACGTTATTTCAAATGGTGTTGCTATTGGGGAAGACCAGATGATCTTGATTAATATATAGAAAAAAAATCTAGCAATAGCTAGATCAATATTTTATGTAAATAGAACTTTTTCTCTTTCAATGGCTTTTCTTGCTACAATAATTAATGCTACTAGTAAAA
>JAEOUJ010000156.1 GCA_016839405.1 Candidatus Gerdarchaeota archaeon
GATAAGTAATAGTAAAACTATTAATCTTCCAAATTTTATACCACGCAAACTCTTTAGAGCCATAATAGATTCCTCACACAAATATTAGGAGCTATCAAACATAAAAGGTTGTTCTTTTGATATTTTACTCATTCAAATTTCATAAAAAACTATCTGGATAACATGAAAAGAGGTTCCAATGGAAGGAGAGGTCAGTAAACTTTATAAAGGAGCGTGTACATATTAATAATTCCATTAGAAACTAAGGTCTGTTAATCTCTTGTTTCTAAACTGGAAAGCTTGTAGGTGAATTAAATGGCTATCCAAATAAATGGTTTAATTATTCCTAGAGGAATGGCACTGTCTCTCAGATTATATCACATAAATGGAAGAGCATTAAGTAATACAACAAATATTATCAATAAACTCAAGGAATATCCTGTTGAGTTAAAAGAACGTAGATTCTATGAAGGTTTTTCAGATATTGAATTGAATGGTAATATTATAACAGTAGCTTATACTATTGGGCAACCCATTAGAATTCAAAGACTAAAAGATGGAGAATTAACAACTGAAACTCTCTTTTCACAAGGCAATTGTATCTATGTTATACATCCTAAAGAGAAGTATCTAGAATGCAGAGGTACTACTTGGGTTGTTAAGAAAGGATTACCTCAGTTGATGGAAGCATTAAATGTAGAATTTGATCGCATATCGTTAGATCAAGAATCTATGAATATATTATGTAAAGAAGCTATTGATGTTAGTTCTGTTCTTATAACTGACATAAGAAATCATGAATTAACCAAGATACAATTGAATGGTGCTGTGTTAAAAACAAGTCAATGGAGTATTTTCCGCAAACAAGGAACTATTCGAGCTTTCAAAGGATTAATTGAATTAACTACTGGGGGAACCATAAGCACTCGAATAACAAATGAAGGTTCCATGTTAATTTACAAAAAAGGCGATGGTATACCAGTTGACGATGTTGATGCCACAGTAAACACAATCATGAAATTGGTCAACAATAGCTAATTAATCAATCACGCTTCTTACAAGAGAGACCTTGTTCGAAGTGGTCTCAATCTATGAGACCTGTTCACCTGCAGAGTTGGATTGCGATTGATCCCTCATAACGCGCTCCCCGTTGTGAAAGCAACGGTACCTTTTTTTGGGGTCAACGTAATCCAACCAATTTTAATTCCATAATTTTGGTTTACCGTTAAATCTCTGTGGGAACTTATTCATAACTTTTATTATCATCAAATGGGAACAAAATCAATGAACTGTATAATTTTTAATCAAGCAATTTCTTATTTATTATAGGTATTATTATGTCTTCTAGTGGTGTACGAGCAGAAAGAGATTTGGTGCATCGATTTTGGAATGCTGGATTTGCAGTTTTACGTGCTCCTGCTTCAGGAGGGGGAACAATTTTACCTCGACCTGATCTAATAGCTGGATCTAAAAATCACAACAAGTTTTTCGTTATAGAAGTAAAGACTGTTCGTAAGGATAATCTCTACTTGGATTCTAGTCAAATTGAAGGATTGCAAGAATTTGCTAATCGTTTAGGGTTTAAACCAATTCTTGCTGTAAAATTCAAGAATCATAAGAAGGATTATGTTTTTTTGGAAGTGCCAGATCATTTATTAGATGTAAATAATAGCAATAATTTCAAAATCACATACCTACATGCTCTAAATGTTGGGTTAAAATTTAATGAGCTCATAGGAGAATATCAACAGATGAAGTTAGTTTAAAGCTATTTTTCGAAAATAAGGTTGATTACTTATTACTAAAAATAATAATAATCATCTCTTTTAGCTCGTTCTGCTTCTTTTCTAGCCTCTTCTTCTCTTTGTTTAATTTCTTCATCAATTTCATTTATTGCTATTTTAATCATATCTTTGACTTCTTTGTCACTTTCTTTTTTGAGAATTGCATGCAAATGTTCCTTAGAATTGATACTCTTTAATTTACTTAATGACCATGCTGTATATTTTCTTACTTCAACATCAGGATCAGTTTCTAATTGTACAAGCAAGGGTTCTACGGCTTTTTTATCGCAAATATCGCCTAAAGCAATAACACATGCTCGACGTAACTGAACATCATTTGATTTTGTTAAAACATCAATAATAGCATTTACAGATTTTCTTTCTTTATGTTTGCCCAAAGAAGTAATTATTTCTTGTTTTACCGCAACAATATTTTCATTATCCAAATGTGCAAGTAAAGCAACAGAAATTCTCCTATCACGTATACGCCGTAATGCCCAAGCAGCGCTTTTTCGTACAGAAGAGCTTGAATCATCTTTTAATGCCTTAATAAGTAAATCAACAGAAGTTGTATTAGCAATTCGTCCAAGTGAAATGATAATTGCTTCTCTTACTGAGTCATTTTCCTCTTTATTAAAAGCAGAGATTAAGGGTTGAATAGCCATTCTCCCTCCTATTCGACCCAATCCTGTGGCAACTTCTGCACGGATTTTTGGATTGTCGGATTCAGATAAAACGTCAATAAAAAGCTCTGTTGCTTTTCGTTCTCCTAATAAATATAAAGATTGAATTGCAGCGATTATTAGTTTAATATTTGTTTCTGATCTTACTATGTTCTGTAATTCTTCAGCTGCAGTTTTATTATTCAATTTACCAATAGCAATGATTGCAGCTTCTCTTGGTGCTATAAGTTTTTCATTTTTGATAGCAAACATAAGAACATCATAGGCTGAATCATCACCCAGTTCACCTAAAGCATTTAACATACCAACTTTTACATTTCTATCTGGATCATGCTTGTATGTTTCGATCAAAATTTCTGTAGCTTCGCGATCACCAATTTTACCAATTGCTTCTGCACAAGCAATTCTGGTTTCTACATCTGGATTTTCTTTTATTGCAGTTATTAATTCAGAAGTAGCTTTTCGATCGCCTA
>JAEOUJ010000157.1 GCA_016839405.1 Candidatus Gerdarchaeota archaeon
AAAATCACAAAAGGAAATCAGAAAATGTTTGATTAGCAAAAACAACTAATGAAAAGTTAGCATTTGAAAACGGTGGAAACTCGAAGATGAAGCAAAAAAGTGGTGGAAACTATCGGAAAAAAGGGAGAAATCAAACCAAAAACAATCGAAATTGAGTTTACAACTGAAAGGTGGTAACTTTTAAAAAGAAAAAGGAAAAGTGCTAAGAGAAAGGAAAGCTAAAAAACTACTTCGACAATTAACTTGTTGTAGGATGCCAGTTTTATGACTCTAATAACCACTCATGTAGCTTTAGAATCATTAATTGTTTGGACATTGATGGGTAAAAAAAATCGTGAAGTTTTCAAAGAAAAGCTAGGTGTATTCACACTACTAACTTTATTTGCTGCTTTACCTGATTTAGATACATTTTTCTTTATACATAGAACATATTTCCATTCAATAATTTGGTCATCGTTTGTAATACTTGGTGCACTAAGTTATCTTGGTTATATGAAAGTTATTCAGAAGAAAGAATTAGGTGAAAAGGCTGATCTTATTACAAGAGGTATAATTATTGCTTGTGTTTTTCTTATATTACATAGCATTCTTGATTTAAATCCGGGACCTGTTTTATTATTCTATCCTTTCGATAATCGATTATACAGATTTAATGCATCTATGGTATGGGATTTAGATTCGATATTTTATATTAGATCATTGAAATTCAATTGGACAAGTATTTCTTTTGAAGAAGGAATAAGAAATTCTATTTTTAATTTACGGCCTAGTGAAAGAGTAAATCTTTTTGGCACTGAATTTATTGAAGTTTTTATTGGAGATTTTCCAATCCATTTCCTTTCGATGCTTGCATGGATAGTGTTTTTTCCAGGTATGTTTATTGTTTCATGGTTACAAAAACGCCAAAAACCTCAGAAATTTTTCCATCAGCTGAAAAAATACAAAAATCCATTGCTTGGAATTAGTGTTCTTCTTCTCACTATTGGATTAGTTATGGGACCTGGTTTAGGTTTGAATAGAGTAGAAACTAGAGAACAAACAGCAGAACTAACATTTGCTGGAGATGAAGCTTATTTTGGTGTTGCTCAAAGTTTTGAATTAGATAAAAACGACAAATTAACACTTCAAGGGATTTTTGCTGGTAACACTTCCAATAGTCTTCTTATATCTTTTATTGCTGATCAGGAACAATATGAAGAGCTTTCTACGAATCTAACTAATTTATTTGAAACGTATAATAATGAAACTAGTTATACTTACAGTTGGCTTGTTAATAATTATCAGATAATTATCTGGTCTTTTATTGATGACGCCAATGCTTATATGATCTTATCAAAAGAAAATCATACTGAAGAAATCTCCTATACGTTTAATCAATCAAAAGTAGTTTACTCTATGATTTTATTGTTGGATTGGAATCTTACAAGTGATTTCTCAACAGAAATTAAAATGACTAATTTAATGCAAATCAAACGCCCAATAGAATTTGGTTTTGGAATTACTTTTGCTTCCCTCGGGCTTGTTTCGTTAATTACATTGATAGCAATAAATACAATTGTATATAGATCATCGGAAAAAAATGAAATTAAAATGGAAATAGATCAGAATAATAATTAGTAATGGATACCATTACTCAACTATTATTTTTAATGGAATGAATTTTTATAGAATTATTATTATTGATATTAAGTTATTATTTAGAAGTAAGTGATTGCTAATGAAAGTTAGAAAAATATCATCTGTATTTCTATTAATTTTAGTAATTTTTCCATTATTAATTTCAACCTTGAAAGTTAATGGTGCTAATTATCCAATACATGAAACAATTGAATATAAAACAGAATTAATTCATGAAGGTGCACCTGCACTTGATTGGGAGATGAAGGAAATAATAAGCGACACAAATTATACATTTTCAACTGATTTTGCTGGAAAAGTAGTTATGATAGATTTTTTTGCCACATGGTGTGGTCCATGTATTGCAGCTATGCCTTCTCTTAAAACAGTTAATGATAATTTTGCCAGTGAAGATGATTTTGTCTTAATTAGTATTTCATTAGATTCATCCGATTACGAAGAAGCAGCTTTGGAATCTTTTGCTTCTGCTAATAATATGAATTGGTTTATTTTTCATGATAAATATAGAAATGTTTCCCCATATTATGAAATTGAATATATACCAACTCTTCTAATTTTCACCAGAACTCATTATATTTATTATGCGGATGATGACGGAGCCCCAACAGCTGCAGAAATGATTAATTTAATTGATGAAGTACTAGCTATTGATGATAGCACTGCACTTGATATTAATTCCATTACATCACCTGATACATCAGTTTCTGTTTTGGACAATGAGATGTCTGTTACTATAGATATTACTGAAAACCCTATTCGTCATATTGAATATGAATTAACCCTAGGTGTATATCAAGAAACAGAAGAATTATGGCATCCAGATAACAATATTATAGATTTTGATTTTGTTTTTGATATACAACAGATCTATAATGCAACAGAGAATGGATTTACAAATATTACAATAGAATTTACTGTAAAGGATTTTGTAAACAGAGAAACAAGTGATACTTTTACAATTGACCTAGTAAATCTTGTAGATGTAAGTGCACCAATTGTTACAATTGATAATCTTGAAGAAATTGATACAATTTCTGGTCAAACTGTTAAAATATATACAACAATCACAGATGATTTGTTATTATATTCAAAGATTGTAGAAATCTGGTTTGATGGAGTTTTGACAGACAGTGTTGAATTAGAAGAAGATATTATAGCTAATAAATACAAAGGAACATTTTATGGTATATCTGATAAGAAAAATCAAGAGATGGTAATTAAAGTTATAGCTGAAGATGTTTCAGGGAAAATAAAAGTTGAAGAATTAATTTATACAATAACAGGTGGTACTGGTATAATATTTCCAATTATTTTTGGAGTGTTTATATTAAGCAACCTATTACTAATTCCACTAATAAAACAAAAGACTAAACTTGAAAATTAAAAAGCAATATCCAAAGGGATATTGATTATTCTTTATTTATTAAATAAAGGAATGTAATATCAATGACCAATGAACAAATAGAACAAAAAAAAAGTAGAAAATGGTTGAAAATTACTGGCATATCCATAATTACTTTAATTGTTCTTGCTGGAATTGGTTATGGAAGTTATTACATAATAGATAGAAGACAAAACATCACTCCTGCACCGGATTTCACTCTAGTTACGATTGCAAATACAAATTTCACATTATCGGATTACCTTGGTCAAGTCGTTTTATTAGATTTTATGAGTTATAGCTGTCAACCTTGTAGGGATATGATGCCAGATTTAGTAGAATTTGCTGAAGAATATAATGATAGTATAATAATTCTCTCCATTGATGTTGATCAAACCGATTCTATTGCTCAATTGAAAGAGTTTAAAAATGAGTTTAATGCAACCTGGCCTTTTGCTTTTGATACAGCTGATCTATTAACAAAATATGGTGCGTCACCTATCCCAAAAACAGTCATAATTGATAAAGAAGGGTATGTTACTTTTGCTGAAACCGGATTTATAAATATAGAGAATATTCGTTCTGAGGTTGACAAAGCTCTTGCAGGAATTGCAGATAGAGAAAATGTTGGTTACCGGTTTATAATGGTTGCAGCATTTTTCTCTGGTATTCTGTCATTTTTCTCACCATGTGCATTTCCATTATTACCAGGATATATGG
>JAEOUJ010000158.1 GCA_016839405.1 Candidatus Gerdarchaeota archaeon
CTTGTTTCTTTCCCCCACCTAATCATTCTAATAGCACCTTTTGAATAAAATCGCTCTTTTAGAATGGTTACTTGATCTTTCTCATTCAATATTTTCTCCATTGAATCGAAAATAATTTCTTTTTCCATTCTTGGATTGTCAGTTTTTTCAGTAAATGGATGAATATCATCCGGAGATCCAGCAGTGAAAAACAAAGCTACTTTTTTACCTGTAATACCTTTCTTGTTTAATCGTCTTAAATATCTAGCACCTGTAAAACTTAATCTGCCAAATATTACCCAAGACCCAATTACTACTAGATCATAATCCTTCAAATTAGGTATATTTCGGTTGTTTCTACATTCTGCTTCTAATCCTTCCGCTATTTTCATAGCTACTTTCTTTGTATTTCCTCCCCTGGAATTATAAAGTACTATAGCTTTAACCATTGTAATCAAAAATGAATAAAATTCATTTATATTTATAAATAGATTTACTATTATTTAAAATAAGAAATTATTAGATATTCAAATTTCTATTGGATTTTCTTGAGGATAAAAATCGATTTTATTTCCACCATCAATTTCATAAATTACTCCTTCATTCCAAACTAAGTCAGACCAATAATTTCCTATATAGCTTTGATTATTATACCAATAATTATCATCTCCATGCATATAATCTCTCCAATTATCATATGCTTGAGAATATCCAATTGATGTACCATTTAAATGATTGTCAATGAAATTATTTAAACTAATAAGAGTACCAAAAGAGTGAACTATCTTAATTCCATAAATCAAATTAGTTTGAAATTGATTGTATTGTATTATAAAATTATAATTATTATAATCAAATAAAATTCCATATGTGTTATTTTCAAAGATGTTGTTTAATATTTGAATTAATTCACTATTTGAAGGAGAAATCGCAATATATGAATTATTAAAAAAGTAATTATTAAAAATAATTGAATTTTCAAGATAAGCAAATCCTAATCCTATTTCATTTCCTTCAAAATTATTATTACTAATTTCTATATACTTAGAGCTACCTATATCTGCTCCCATTTCACAATTATAAAATGAATTGCCAGTTATTTTACATGAATCCGATCTAGAAATAGATAAGCCATATGAAGATGACATATTTTGAATGTTTTTAAAAATATTATTTCTTATTATAACATCAGAAGAGGCAATTAATTCAAGAGCTGTTCCACCATAATAATCAATAATAAATGTATTATTTTCAAAAATTGCTGTTCCTGGTTTAATATATTCCGTAGTAACTAGAAAATAACTTCCTTGAAAAGTACAATTAATTATTGAAAAGTATGCTTCTGTTCCACAAATACTAAGACCAAATCCATCCACATTAATATGTTTATTTTCAAATCGATATGGATTCTCTGCTGTTCCTTCACCTACAAAACCATTGTTTATAAAATCTTCATCATTTTCTATTCCTATATATGCTTGAGAACAAAAATTATTTGGAGTATTCCATTGATGTATAAAGCTAATAAGTATAATGCCTGATATAGTAAGACTCAGACAAATTATAACAAAAAAACTAATGCAAATATCATTGAGAAGTTTTTCATTTTTTGCCATAGCTCCTTTAGCTCCAATTAAATATTATAGATAATTATTATAAATAATCTCTCAGAAAAGTTTCGAAACAGTTTTGTGTAAAAACTATTAAAATTACAATAATTGAAAATTCCTTATTCTAGTCTAATTTTTACATTTTGTGATACTAAGAAATCAACTAACTCATTTTTTGATGGTAAAGAAGTCATTGCACCTTTTTTTTGGACAACCAATGCTCCAACAGCATTTCCAATTATTCCAGCCTCTTCTAAACTTAAACCTTCAGTTAATGCAAATATAAAACCTGCATTAAAACCATCTCCTGCTCCAGTTGTATCCAATACTTCAACTTCAAAAGATGGTATAGTTAGAAAGAAATCTTTTTTTTGTTTTATTAAACAACCATCTTTTCCTAATTTTAATGCTACTATGTTAATAGGATATTTTTCCATTAATTTTAAAATAGCTTCTTGATTATCTAGTGATGAATCATTCAATATAAATTGTAATTCTTCTTTAGAAGGATACAGTATATCAGTTAAATTTAGTGCTATATCAAGAATTTCTCTAAATTCTTTTTCATTCTCCCAAAGATCTAATCTAATATTAGGATCAAAACAAATTATTACTCCTTCTTTTTTGCATTTTTTAATTGTTTTAAAAATAGCTTCACGGCAAGGATTTTCACTTAAAGAAACTGATCCAAAATGCAAGTATTTTGTTTTTGAAATTTTATCGATTTGAATATCTTTTATTGAAAGTTTCAAATCTGCGGCATTATTTCTGTAAAATAAGAAATCTCGTTCTGCATTTTTATCAAGTGAGACAAAAGCTAATGCAGTTCTTTCATTATTATCCCCTTTTACTAAAAAATCTATTAATACTCCCTCATCTGATAATTTCTTCTCTAAAAAAGATCCAAAAGAATCTTCACCAACTTTGCCCACAAATGCAACATTTATTCCTAAACGAGCAAGACCTACAGCAAAATTTGCTGGTGCTCCACCAGGATACTTATGGAATAATTTTATATCTTTTAATAAACCAGTTTCTTGTGCAATAAAATCAATTAAAACTTCTCCAATAGAAACAACTGTTGGTAAAGTCACATTAATTCACGTAGCAATAGTAATTTTCATTTTTGAAAAAAGTTTCTGAATTAAATTAATTGAAAATCAATTATTTTTCATTATCAATCAAAAATACCTGATCAGAAAGTTCTTCTAAATAATTTTTATCAGAATCGGATAATTGTTCACCATGATTTGTTATTAAAGTTGACCAAATATTGCTTGAAGCTTTTAGTTCTTGAATAATCTTATCTAATTTCTCTATAGCAGTAAATGATTGACCTTTGAAAACATAACAGAATAAGAGTGGATTTTCAACCTTTAGAAGTAAAGTATATTCTTGATGTTGTATTCGTTCAATTGAGCCACCGGTAGCAAAAGTTTGATGCATAAATGCATCAATTGCTGTTAGAAAACCTCCAACAAACATCTCATCAATCATTTCCTTCTGTGAGAATTTCTTTGAAAAAACAGTCACACCACCCTCATAGACTATTATTAATAGTACAGGTTCTTCTTCTTGTAATTTTGGAAGATCGACTGTTCGTCTATCTATCATGCGAACAACATCGCCATTAATTTCTGAATCTTCTTCGATCGTTGCTTCCTCTTCTTGAATAGAGAGGGATTGAATTTCTTGTATTTCTCCATTATTAATTACATCTTTTGCTCGAGCAATTTTCAAACCTATTCTTCTTAATCCTTTATCTTCTGTAATTTGCTCTGCTTGTTCTATGAAGATTTTAGCTGTAGGTTTACTACCTTGTATTAATGATAGATTTGCTTTTAACCAGAAATTCTCTGCAAACATAATATGCGATTCAATTTGCTTGGCAATTGATAAGTGCATTTCTATTAAATCATTTACCTTGTCCACTTCATCCCTTTTATTAGTTATTTGCATTTGCTTCAATAAAAGCTCACAAAAGTGGTATAAGGTCATATTTGAGAAAAGAAAATCAATTTGTTCTTTATTTACTATATCTGATAAAATTGATCTTGCTTTTTCTAAAATTTCATTATTGTTACTTCGTTTTAAAATAAGTGCTGATGCTAATCTATATTCAACATTGCAAATTGGACTGCTCTTCCGTTCAATCAGTTTTTGCAGTTTTTTAAGGTATTTTTGAGCTTCTTCTAGAGCATTATCTTCTATGGAAATAACAATTAACCAGAAAAGTAGTCTTGTAATCGCTTGTTTATTCATAAAATCCTTTCTAAATTGAAAACAATCATTTAGATGTGCAATTGCTTGCTTAAATTCACCTTTTTGATAAAGAATTAGACTGATGACTTCGATTACATTGAAATAACCATCTTTGACTTTTAGATCTTTAAAAATATCCTGAGCTTGAGTTAAAAATTTAGTTGCTTGATTTAATTGACCTTTAATAATTAGAATATAACTCATTTGAATTAAGGATTCAGCAACTCCTGCTTGATTAGAAATTTCTTCTTGTAATGAGATACTTTCTTCCAAATATTCTAAAGCTCTATCTAATTCTCCTAGTCTAGTATAAATTTCACTTATAGTTTCTAGAACAGAAGCAGTGATTTTTGCATCACCAGTTTCTTTACCTATTGCTAAACCTTGTAAGCAATTTTCTAGGGCAGGACCATATTCACATCGCCAAAGATATATTTTCCCTATTTGGTTTAATGTTTCTGCTACAGCTTTATCGTTGCCAATTTCTCTTAATACACTAAGACTTTGTTGAAAAATTACTAATGCTCTAACCATATCACCAGTTTTGAAATATATAGAAGCAATTCGATTATTCGATTCAGTTAAACCTTGACGATCATTTAAATCTCTTCGAATTGATAGACTTTGTAAATAATTGTCTAATGCATTTTTCAAATCTGATTCTTTTTCAAAAATATTGCCTTTTTCAAAATATAAAATTGCTTTTCTTTCATTAATCCCATCCATAGTTTTATCTGGTAATTTAGCAATAATTTTTTCACCCATTTTTATATAAGCTAAACTTTTGCCATATTCACCCATACGGCTTAATGATTTTGCTTTTATAAAAATAGCATCGAGCATTTGCATAGAACTCTCTAATTGTTGACTTTTATTCAATAGATTCTCAGATATATGTAAAGCTTCCTCATAATTACCCAATTCAAATAAGACATTTGATTTCATAAGCTGTATTCTAATATTATCTGATAATCGTAATTGAGGTTTTTTAAGTTCTACTTCATCTAGTTCTTTGAGTGCTTCATGTAATTTACCATCAGAAATAAGCTGGTTAATGGAATTTAATCTTTCAGTGTAATTCGTTTCCATTGATAAATCAGCACTCACGATTTCAAGTACAATCTAAGTTATTTTATTAACAATTATTGTATAATTAACAAGTGACATATAACATTTGTTTTTGGGGAAAAAAGAAAAGGAAAAAAATGGTTTTATAATCGACGTTTGTAATAATCAACCATTTCTTTAACACTCATTTTACGAATTTCTATGTCGTTAATGCCACCATGTCCAACATCTTTGTAGATAACATATTCAAAATCATCTTCCTCTTTTTTACCAAGTTCTAGGAGCTTATCTCTAAATATTTCTGCTTGTGTAATAGGACATCTTGGATCAGTAGCACCATGTAAAATCATTAAATGAGAAGTCATATTTTCCACGAAATTTACTGCACTTCTATCATACCACAATTCTTTGTCATTGATTGGATCACCCATTTGCTTATTTAGAAAATATTTGTAATGTGGCATAGATTCTTCATACATCTTAAAGAAATCAGATATACCTACCCAAGCAAAACCAGCTTTCCAATGTTCAGGTGCTTTTGTAACAGCTATAAAGGTCATAAATCCTCCATAACTACCTCCACCAATGCCAATTCTATCAGAGTTGATATAGGGTAAAGATTCAAGGTATTTTTTAGCATAGATGACATCTTGTAAATCTTTTCCACCCCAATCTTTTATGCAAGCATCTCTAAATTCTACGCCATATCCAGTACTTCCTCTTATATTTGGTAAAATCATGACAAATCCTTCAGAAGTGATGTATTGATAGATTGAAACAAATGATCTGAAATATTGCCCAGTAGGTCCACCATGTGGGAATACGATCGCGGGTAATTTTACTCCTTCGGGTACATTATTTGGTTTGTATAAAATTGCAGGTATTTCTAATCCATCAAATGATTTATACTTTATATATTGAAGTTTTATGAATTGTGATTTATCTATTGAACCATATTCAGCTTCAATTAGTACTTCATATTTATCAGTTGATAAGTCATAGACCCATATTTCTTCACGTGATGTAACACTTGCATAAGTAAATAATATTCTATTATCATCCAACCAATGTATATTATAAGCTAATCCTTCAGGTATCTTTAACTCTGTAGATTTACCAGTTTCTAATTCATAGATGTATGGTTTAATTGTAGATTCATAATTTCTAAGAACAGCAAACCTTTTACCTGATGGATTGAATTTAGCTCCATACTCAATGTATTTACCATCTCCAAGCCATTTTATTTCCTTTGTTTCTAAGTTATAAATACCTACTTGATTCATTCCATTAGAATCAGAATGAAAAGCAAAGCTTTTACTATCTGGTGCCCAATCACAAAAATTATCATGAGAACCCTTTTCTGAAATACGAATTACTCTTTGCATATCATTTGTTTCAACATTGTATAGATATATGTCTTCATTTTCAAGATTTGTTTTTAATTCATTAGTTACCATTGCTAGCCATTTATCATCTGGGCTCCAATCTCCACCATAAACAGGAATATCTGATGCTGTTAGTTGCGATTCTTCAGATCCATCAATTCTCATTTTGTGAACATTCATTTGCCCAGATTTTGTGCTAATAAATGTTAACCATTCACCATCATTACTCACTCCAGCAACGTGTTCTTGAATATTTGGTGTTACTGTTAAAGCTTTAGTGTTTCCTTCCGAATCAATTACCCATATATCATTTTGCTCATTGCCAGCAGCATCTTTTCCAAAGAAAATCTTTTCAGCATTTTTGTCAAGTTTAAATCCTGTTCTTGGTGTTCTTGGGACTTCTCCATTTGAGATTTGTTTCATCTTTTTTGTTTCTAAATCCATTATATATAATTCAATACGCCCAGTTATGTCATAATAAAAAACAAGCTTTTTCTTATCTTTTGATAAAGTTGGTAGGGTTATTGTAGGTAAACTCATCAATTCATTAAAAGGTAAAGGTTTTGGTTTATAATCCATCATAATGAATTAGCTATATTTAATAATTAATTAAGTATTATGCCATAAAAAGTAACTCAAGAAATTAGCTCTATTTGTTTAATTTTCACGATAAATATTATAAAGAAGAAAGATAAAAACAAACGCTATGGTAGATCATGTATCTCGAATCTTTGGTATCGATTTCATCTATTTTGATTTAATTCTGGTAGCTATTTGGATTACTTTATTGATTGTTAGAAGAAGATACAAAGAATTATGTTTTGGACTTTTTGGCTATGGAGTTGTGCATTTTACAGATGCAGTAATTTGGTTAATGATAAAAGAAACTAGACATATTGAAATTGATCCTCCTGTAATGGGTCCACAACAATTTCTAGCATATTTTTCATTTACCTATGGTATGATAATGTTTTCATTTGCTACTTTGATGTTCAATAAGAAAATACATTACATTGAAAAACTATTATGGGCTGCTTTAATGTTCGGTGGTTGGTTAGCCATAGGTTTGATATCACAAAATGTTCAATTATATAGTGGAGGAGATCCTGTATTTGATATTTATCGTGATATGGGTGATTCTCGCCTAGGTCAAATTCTAATGGTTGCTATTGGTTATCTTGTTCTGATAATTTGGAAAATACTTTCAGAAGTTACTGATAAATATCCCTTTAATTTAATGAAAGAAGTTAAATGGTGGTATTTTGGAATTTTAATTTTAATTGGTATTTATATCCACTTTTCTATGGAAATGACATTATCAATAGCACAAATTAGACCGAATGTGTTTGATAATTGGCGGACTTTCTTGCTAAACATCTTTATTGAATTCAATACTGGGATACCTATATTGTTTGCACTATGGATAACTTTCAATCAGAAGGATTACAAACCTGCAATAATAGAAGATACAATAGATGAACCAATAGTTGAGCTTGAAATGCCAATAAAACCACAAAGTGATCAATAGAAAAAAAACAGATCATCAGTTATCTGATGATCACATTCATTTTATCTAATCATTAATTTCTTAACAAAGCGACCATGGTAGATAGCAATGCGATTTAAGAGGTGTAATGATACAGTTAATAGAAATATACCGATAAATGAAGTCAAAACACTTACAATAATCCAAGCCCATGATGGGAAAACTGAAAACCAAGCCATTGGTATATCACTGTAATTAACGATAAAAGCAATCCAATTAAAGATAAATCCAATTGAAACTGACAATAAAGTAACTTGTAATGTGAAAATGATTATACCTAAAGGCATTGCAATGAATAGATTATACAACAAGCTTTTGATAATAATTTTATTTTTCAATGCATTCATTGCTTTATTCCAGAGATTATCATCATCTTTTGATTTTAGTTCAGTATTTGGTTGTTTAAAGTCTATTCCAACAAAAACTTTCATAAGCCAAGCTTGTCCTTTCATTAAAAACGGTAAACTCAATAGGAAGAAATAGAGTAAAAATAAGCCAACAACAATTGGAATAAGACCGACAAATGTTGAGAAGCAGGTTACTGTATAAACAAATAAGATTATTCCTATTGGAAAAAGAAGTAATAGATATAATTGATTTAAATAGGTTCTACCATGTGTATATACTTCCCAAAAACCAATATTTTCAAGTGGATGTTTTTCTCTAACAACCCTTGGTTCAACAACAACTTGACCTTTAGTCATTCGAATAATTTTTGAACCACATTTACTACAAAATTCATCTTCGGGATCGATTTTGTTACCACAACTAATACAATAAACGTCAGTAATGTTTATTACTCTCCGTGTATTTTTATTTGAAAGTTACCACCTCGGTGGTTACATAACAATTAGTAATGCATCCTTTTATTATATAAACATCTTTAAATGAAATTAAAAATAAATGAAAATTTATCACCTAATATAATAATTAATGAAAAATTACGTTATCTTTTTATTTTTTAATAACTTACCTCAAAATATGCCATCTATTTCCAATGATTATGTGAATTATTTTGGGCCATGGGCTTTGATTGCAGGAGCTTCTGAGGGTCTTGGAGAAGCTTTTGCTAGAGAAATTGCTAAAAATGGTATTAATGTAGCTTTAATTGCCAGAAGAAAAACGTTACTAGATAAATTATGTTCTACTATTAGTAAAGAATATAATGTACAAACAAAAGCTATCCAACTTGATTTAGCTTCAGAAAATATTTTGGATATTATAAAAGCTGAAACCAAAGAAATAGATATTGGTCTAGTTGTTTATAATGCCGCATTAAGTCCTATTGGATTGTTTTTTAATTTTGATTTAGAGAAACACTTCAAAGTTATTGATGTAAATGTTAAAGGGCCTATGGTTTTTGCCTATCATTTTGGTCAATTAATGAAAGATAAAGGAAAAGGAGGGATTATTCTTTTATCTTCATTAGCGGGTTTACAAGGAGATCCTTATCATGCAAATTATAGTGCTACAAGAGGTTATACAATGAATCTAGCCGAAGCACTTTGGTATGAATTGCGTAAATATGGTGTTCATGTTATGGCATGTGTAGCTGGTGCCACAAATACACCAAATTATATTTCCTCTAAACCAAAAAGAGCCGGTCTTATAAATCCGAGACCAATGGACCCATTCAAGGTAGCAAAAGGTTCTTTGAAGAGTTTAAAGAAAAATAAACCATATCATATACCGGGTTTAAATAATAAATTTAATAGCTTTATATTAAAGAGAATGCTAAAACGTGAACGAGCCATCAAATTTATGGGAAATATTGCTAGTAAGATGTATGGTGAAGATAGGAATCATATTAATAAGTGATTTTTTTAGAATCATTATATAATTTGATTTCTTTAAAGCAATATCCTAAGATTAATGTATATACCAAAGGTGTAATCAATAACAATAACGAAGAAATGAAATATGTAGTTATTAAATATTGGTAACCAACACTTTCCCTGATTAGATGCATAATAACAATACCTAATAAATGAAATATTTCTACGATAACTATCACAGAAATAATAACATTGTAAGTTTTTTTCTTGTTACCTACCCTTTTTATAGTCAAAAGCATATTTTTTCTTATAATTAGTAAATTTGAAAATATAATTACAAATCCAATAATATATGTAATCAACATCGTATCATATACACCATATATTTTGTGATCAAAAAGTCCTGCTTCAATTATTTTGAATCCAATATCAATTGGATAAAAATCATATATAGTTTGAAATATTGTAAGAATGAAGAAAATCAAACCGGAAATCAAAAACAATCTTCCAACTAATAGCCATTTATTTTTTGACATATCTTTAACTGAAGGAATAGTATTTATTATACTGAAGAAAATTAAAATAAAACCAAGAAAAGGGATTAAATTGTAAAATTTCATATACTCATAAACTCCCCAATATGGTTTTATAAAACCTGGTGGATCAATTAATTCTTTAATAAATATCGAAAAATCAATAATTAATCTAAGCATTTCCTTTATTGTAACTAAACCAAACATAACCATTGTTATGAAAATTGAAGTTTGAAGGAATGATTTGAAGTAATCCTTTAATTTTGTTTCATTTTTTTTATAATCTTCAAAAGATTCTTTTAAAATAATCCCTTCATTCATTTTAATCCCATATAAACCATTATGCTATAACCAATATTGCTAATAAATAAAAAAGATTTTTATTTAATAGAAAAAACATCTTCCTATGATTGAGGTTCCAAAGGAAACAGCACAGCGATTCATTTTAGAAAGGCAAGGATTAGTATCTAATATACCTGCAAAATCTGTTTTAGAAGTTGTAAAAAGAATTCATAATATACAAATTGATACAATTTCAGTTGTCGCTAGATCTCATGATTTAACAGTATTTAGTAGATTAGAGAATTATAAAGAAAAAGGTATTTGGGATTTTCAAAAAAGAAAAG
>JAEOUJ010000159.1 GCA_016839405.1 Candidatus Gerdarchaeota archaeon
TTATCTAAATATATAAATATTTAGTTAAAGAAAAATTGAACCTTCACTTCAAATTTTCTTGAACTGCTAGATTTTTATAAAAGTTCAATCACATCGAAAGACTTTATATTACCCAATAGAAATTAGCGATTATTATTAATTGAATTATAAATGAGCTACAAACCATGATCGATAAATTAGAGAAAATTTTAGGCGGGATTTCTCTAAAAAAAGGTGATTTTACCGATATAAGATTACAAAAAGGTCATGGTATCTTGATTACAATTCAGAATGGACGACCTGAGCAAATAAATTATGAATTAGAAATGGGTGTGGGAATAAGAGCTCTTGTTGATGGTGGTTGGGGATTTGTTTCTGTTGTTGGATTTAATCTTGAAGAAATAAAAGAAGCACTTAATCGCTGTTTGAAGATAGCAAAATCTACAGCTAAAAAAACTAAAGAGAAAGGTGTTATGCCTGAAGAATATGTTTTTGAGGGAATTTATGAAGCCAAATTCCAAAAAGACCCTCGAAATATTTCAATTGAAGAAAAATATTCCATTGTAGAGGAGTATGAAAAAGTTACTCGTGAATATTCAGATAGAATAGTATCTACAAATGCTTCGATGAAAGAATGGTTCCAAAAAGAGCTAATAGTAAACAATCTTGGAACAAAAGTTGAAAATGAATATGGGAATATTAACATTGCTTGTATGGCAACATCACGTGATTGTGATGTAATGCAGAATGTTTATACAGCAATGGGAACAACAAATGGATGGGAAGAAATCGAAAAACTAAATGTGACTGAAAGTGGCCTTAATTTAGCTAAGAGATCAGTAGAGCTTCTAACAGCTAAAAAACCACCAAGTGGTAAAAAGGACATTGTAATGGATCAATCACTAGTTGGTGTGTATATACATGAAGCATTTGGTCATGCTGAAGAGGCTGATTCAATTTTAGCAAAAGATTCTATTTTAGAAGGCAAAATGGGTAGGAAAATTGGTTCTGAATTAATTGATATTTATGATGATCCAACAATATCTGGTTTACGTGGTAGTTATTATTATGATTCAGAAGGCACAAAAGCTATAAAACGACCATTAGTAAAGCGAGGAGTTCAAATTGGTTATTTACATTCCCTTGAAACAGCTGCTAAAATGAATGTTGAACCAAATGGTGCTGCTCGAGCAATGAATTTTAATTTTCGTCCAGTAGTTAGAATGGGGAATACATACATAGATACCGGCGATCATTCTTTTGAAGAATTGTTGGAAGCAGTAAAAAATGGTGTATATTTAGAGGATTCATATGGTGGTTATGTTGATACTGCAAAAGGCGAATTTTGGTTCTCTGCACAAGGTGGATATTTAATTAAAAATGGTGAACTTGCTGAACCAATTCAAAATGTTAGTATGAGTGGATTATGTTTAGAAGTATTACAACGAACAATTGCTATAGGAAAGGATTTAAAATTCGATTTCCCAGGCAGTTGTGGAAAATATTCACAGTGGATTCCAGTACATGCTGGTGGTCCCCCAATTGCTGTTAAGCAAATCGTTGTTGGAGGGCAATAAAATTTGGGTAATATTTATGAAAAAGCTCTTCAACTTGGTTTAAAAAAAGGTGCTGATCAAATAGAGATTTATGTTCTAAAAGGAAATACTGATGTTGTTCAAATAGAAAAAAATGCAATAAAAGCTGCAGAAAGCAAATCAGTAACTGGTATAGGTGTTCGAGCATATACAAAAAAAGGATTGGGGATTGCTACCACATCAATAATTGATCCATCTTCTATAAAAGATATAATCATTAAAGCAGTTAAATTAAGTAAATTATCACCACCAGATAAGTTATTTAAAACACTTCCAGGTCCATTCGAAAAGTATCCCGAAATTAAAGATTTATCTGATAAGCAAATTAATGAATTGCCTCCAGATCAACTTACTGAATTGGCTATAGATGCAATTGACAGCTCATTAGAAAAACATAATGTTATTGTTAGTGGAAGTTTCAATCGTTCTAATGCCACAGAAATTATTTACAACAGCCTTGGAATTGAGGTAACTCAAAAATTAAATTCAATCTCTGGTGTTCTTTTTGTAAAAGCTGAAAGAAATGGTGATATTGCTACATCCTGGGATTATCAAAAAACAAGAAAAGCTAAAGAATTTAATCCTAAGAAAATTGGAATAACTGCTGCTGATAATGCTATCTCTTTACTTGGAGCTAAGAAAATAAAAACAGATAAA
>JAEOUJ010000160.1 GCA_016839405.1 Candidatus Gerdarchaeota archaeon
AGGAATCATACTCTTCTATTCTCATATTTTTCATAATTGCTAGAAGTTTTGCTTCAGCAATGATATACGTTTCATTTTTCTCACGTTCAATTTTCAATTCAGAAATAAGTGGTAGGTCTTTGAAAGATTCCCATAAATTAAATTGATCAAAAGTTACACTTAATCGATATGTATCTTTAAAAAATTCTTTTCCTCCCTTTCTTAGTAGGTACTCAGAATCGTTAATTATTGTTTTTATATTAGTTAAGCATTCATCACATCCATTTTCACAACTAGCATTTATCCGAGCCAAATTGATAATTGCATTTATTACTCCTTCTTGTAAAATTTCATTAATATCTTCACCAAAAATAGGTGTTACATCATGACATTCTCCTGAATTATCAATTTTTGTATTATAACTTCCTAAAGAAAAACAACTGAATTTCATATAAAGATCCATTATTGTCTTACAATCTTCCTCCATGAGATAAAATAAAGTATTCATGAAAACTTTTGCATTTAATAATTGAATAGCTTCAACTAATGGATAATTAACAGATTTTTCTTGGGTAATTTCTAATATAAGCAAAATTTCCTTGTCAGTAGCCCATTTGATTAATTCTATAGCAGCAGTTGATATGACATCGTAGATAATTTTATTTTTAGAAAATCTCGCTAAAATATTTATCAAATCTGAAAATAAATCAATTCGATCATCCCCTCGAGCAGATTGACTGTCGATTAAAACTTTTGAGATGGATTGAGCTAAAATATATGTAACTTTTGGTTCTTCTCTGGCCCACCAAACAACTTCAAAAAGCTGATTTAGAATAATCCTTTCAGAATTTAGATCATTCACTTTACTAAAATGTATAAGAACTAATTGTAGAGCTTCAGTAAATTCAAGAGCTTGTTTCTTGTTAGTTTTAACACTAATCAATTCACGAATTTCTCTAATTAACTCATAAAGATCATCTTTTGTATATTGTTCTACATTCTTTTTCAATAAACGAAGTTCTTTGGACATTTAATTTGCTCCACAATAATATAATGGATAATAATTTACATTAGTTGATGTAATAATATTCTTTTTCTAATGGCAAATTGATATAATTAATCAAGATTTATAATAGATTTCTAAAGAAGCATATTATTATAAAAAATTAAGCTTTTTTAAAATGCAAATTTCCTCATTAGTCAAATATAAATAATGATTTTTTTATATCAAAATAAGGGATGTTCTAATGATAAAAATAAAAGCAAAAGGTATGTGCAAAACAAATCTTATTATAATGATAATTATTGTTTCATCTTTTGCTTATATTGGTTTATTGAATAATAATTATGTTAAAGCGCATAATCAACAATCCCTTCCAATTGAAATGTATTCATTATGGAATAATACAAATCCAATATTAGATGGTTTAGTGAATTTTAATTCTAGTAACTTAGCAACAGAATGGTCTGGAGCAGCTGTTTATAATTTATTCGATAAAAATAATCTAATTAACTCAAAAATACTAATTAAAAATGATAATACTAACCTCTTTATAGGATTAGATGTTACAAGTTATCAAACAGAAACACCTGAAAGTGATTGGGGAGCTTCTGTATATTTTGATGTAAATCATAATGGTATTTTAGATAATTCAGATGTAGGAATTAGGTATTTCGATGATGGAATAGAAGTAGATATCTATTATTATATTTTTAATGAAATAAGCAATCAATGGGATATAGAAGAAACAGGTTCACCTGGAATAGCATTATCAAATAATATTTTAGTTAATAGTGATTTTAGTCAATCATTTTTCGAGTTGTCAAATCACAGACAATATGAAATGAGAATACCATTAACAATAATAAATAAGAGTCCAGGACAAATGGTAGGAATTGGATTTGAAGTATTTGAAAACTATGATGACTTTAATGAAGAATTAACTTGGCCATATGTAAGTGAAATACCAGAAGAAATACGTGAAGATGCAAGATTTTGGGGAGATCTATTTTTATGTGAACAATTGGAATATACAAAATTCTCAATTGAAGAAAATTTCAACATAAAACGAACTGCAATAGGACCAAATAATGGCTTATATATAACAAGTGGTGATATTGATGGTAATGCGGATTTAGAATTAATTGTTGCATCAAATCGCTCAGTTTCAGGGGATGAAAATCTAATAGCAATTTTTAATTTTGTTGATAATGAATTAACAAGAATATGGAGTTCATGGACAAGTGTGCATTATACAAAACTATTTCCAATAAAAGGATTAGTCGCATATGATTTCGATGGAGATGGGAAAGATGAAATTTATGGTGTAGGAGAAGACAGTCGAATTAGTAGAATATCAGAATGGAATCCATCAACAAATGATTTTGATTCTGTTGAGACTGTATTCACTCATAGTAGAGGATTAATGGGCTATGTAGCAATTGGAGATGCAGATAATGAAGGCGGTATGAATTTAGTTGTAGGGGATCAATCAGGATATATACTCATATTAGATTATGATAGTGGAACTGATAAATTTGTTCAAGATAAACGATCACCTTATTTACCAAAAATTAGTCTTTTGAATCCTGCCAATAGAATTCATGCAGTAGAAGTAGCTGATATGGATTCAGATGGAAAACAAGAAATATTAGCCTTCTTGCAAACTTCAAGTAATGGTGATTTATCACCAACAATTCTTAATGTATTTGAAAGACAAATAGCTAAAGTTAGCATAAATGATGAAGATGATATTCCTGATTATGGTTCTGAATTAACAGAGGATTTTTTTGGTCACACTATAATAGTTGAAGATGTTGATAATGATGGAACTGTAGAAACAATTCTTGCAAGTAAAAATTATTTACGTATATTTGGTGCTAATACTTTTGATGGTGGTTCTCCCCCCTTAGAATTTCTAATTAATGATGGTACAAATCCTTCAATGGGTGGAGGAGCTTTTGTTGATGATTTTGATGATGATGGATTTAATGAGTTAGTATTTGGTTTCAATAATGGAACAATTACTGTAATGAACATCACTGATAGTGGTGGAGATGTATTAACTTATTCTA
>JAEOUJ010000161.1 GCA_016839405.1 Candidatus Gerdarchaeota archaeon
AATTGTGTTGGTGCTTCGTCTCCGCTTCTTGTTTGTAAAGTCCAATATTGTGTTTCTTGTACTTTTTTGCACTTTGGACATTCCATTGGTTTTGTAGGCATGGTTTTTAGTTCATCTGGATTTTCTATTATTACCATTGTTTCCTCTTCTTCTCTTTTTACCTCTTGTGTTAGTATTTGATCTTTTTTGGCTAATTCTTTTCCTTCCCCACACTTTGGACATGCCATGATTACTTTACCATCTATTTTCTTTGGTTGCAACATTGATCCGCATTCTTCGCAAAATTCCATTTTTCGATTTCCTTCTGTTTTATCTCTTTTTCTTCCTTCTTTTCTTCTTTTTTATATTAGTTGTTATTGTTTTAGTTTTAAATTTTGAGAAAGCTTTATTTTTGGTTTATTACTTTTTAAAATGGTTGATGATTTATTTGAGTACCAAATCAATAATCACACAACTATTAAAATCAAAAGAACCAGTAATTAGATTAAAAACCTATTTACGTTTGATTGAACTTGATTATAATTCTTCAGAAATTAAGAAAATTACTACTAATATTAAGGAATCTTCTCCTTTAATTTCTAATTTCTTTTCTTATCTCCCAAAAGATGAAACAAGTAAAACCTATCATGTATATACTAAATTTCAAGGAGCTCATTGGTTAATTTCAATATTGGCTGATATTGGATATCCCAAAGGAGATAAAATACTACAATCAAGCATTAATCGAGTTTTGAAATGGTTATTGGGTGGTAAGAAAAGATTGATTATTGATGGAAGGAGGAGATTTTGTGCATCACAGGAAGGAAATGGTTTATACTCAGCTCTTCAATTGGGTTTTTACGATGAAAGATGTGATGCTTTAGCTGAGAGATTAATTCATTATCAATGGCCTGACGGTGGTTGGAATTGTGATCGTAATCCCACGGCTATTAATTCCTCTTATCATGAAAGCTTAATCCCATATAGAGCATTATATCATTATTTAAAAGTAAAAAACAATTCTGAAGTGCAAAATGCTGTAGATAAAGCTGCAGAACTCTTTCTCAAGAGGAAGCTCTTTAAACGTTTTAGTGATGGATCAGTTATAAATAAAAAATGGTTGTTACTTCATTATCCCCCTTATTGGCATTATGACATTTTAATGGCTCTCAAAGTCCTCGCAGAAGCTAATAAGATTCATGATAAACGTTGTTCTGATGCCTTAGATTTATTGGAATCTAAACAATTAGAAAACGGAGGATTTCCGCGGGAAGATAAATATTGCCAATCTTCTAATTCTGATGGAAGATATTTCAATCCTGGAGATTGGAAGCCTGCTCATAAAAATAAAATGAACGAATGGGTAACAATAGACGCTCTTTATATTTTGAAGAAAGCTAATAGAATTGATATTGACTTTTAATTCTATTTTATTGTTGTAGGAGTAAACTCGTCTTAATGATAGCGCCAAAAATCTGGAAATGGTTTGAGAAGTTCTTTTTCTAAATTGAGCACTTTTTCCTTGTTTTCAGCAATGAATTCCTTTATCCTCGAGTAAGTTGGTTCTTTGTTCACTAAATTAAGTAAAGTATAATACAGTACTTTTTCATTTGTGCTTGAAGTTTTTTCATTAGCTATTTTATTCATTATTTTTTCAATGAATTCTTGTACTACAGGTATATCTGCTAATAGTGCCAATAAGAATGCCCCACTTTGAGGTAGCAATTTTTCTGGTTTAATTTTTTTCTCTATCAATTGTTGTTTTATATAATTTACATATTGAATTGAGAATTTGCATGCATGAAGAACATTTGTTGGATAATTATGTAATTTTTCTCCATATGTAGCATCACTTAATAATTTTTCAAACATTTCTTCGCTTTTGTACCTATCTACCGTTGAAAAGTCTTGATAACAACCTATTACACAAATATTAGCTAAAATATAGAACGCTTCTTTATCACTCAAATGCACTTCAAGATCCGATAGTTTTTCTCTTTGGGCAGAAGACACATATAAATAGAAATCACAAAGTGTAATTGATTTCTTCTTTTTGTCTATTTCCATCTTGAAATCTAAACAATAGGAGAAGAAATTTTGCCCCATGTTTCCTAAAATACAGTAATCTAAACCAATTTTTGATGCATAATTTAATATCTCGTGAAAGCCATCTGGTATAGCTTTACTTGTATTTTCATTTTCATACAATTCAAGTAATAGATTAAATGCTCGATATGGGGTATTATCTTCCCCAAC